>NZ_JBFAOF010000597.1:0-4539 GCF_040675125.1 Spirillospora sp. NPDC049652
CGCCCCACACCAGCGGCGCGATGGACGCGTCGGACGTGTTCTCGGCCACCGACTCGACCGTCGCGCGGGCCAGCTCGTCCGGCCCGAGGCCGGCGGGGTCCCGCGCGCACAGGTGCCCGAGCCGCCCCCGCGCCGCCTCAAGATCCTGATCTTCGAGGAAGCCGCTCATGACGCGTCCCTCGCGCCCGAGGGACGTCCCGCCGAGCACCGCCCACGTGGCGAGCGCCGTCACCCCCGCGCGCGCGAGCGGCCTCCCCCGGACGGCCCGTTCCAGCGCGACGCCCCCGGCGAGCGTCCCGCCCACCAGCGTCACCGTGTACACGACCCCGCGCGCACGGGAGTCGGCGTACATCTTCTTCTCCAGCGCGGACGCGACCCGGCCGAACGCCGCGACCGGGTGTCCACGCCTGGGATCGCCTAGCAGGGCGTCCAGCGCGACCCCGGCGAGCAGCCCGGCGGCCCTAGACGAGACGCGCATCGAGCTCGTCCCAGTGGGTCTCCAGCCAGTCCTGAGCCCGCCGGATGCGTGCCCCCGCGCCCCCGCGCCACAGCCGCGCCCAGGCGCCACCGCCTTCGGCCCGCCTCTGCATGGCCCGGTACGACCGCTCGAACCGGACCCGCGCCGCGGGCAGCAGCTCCCGCCGCTCCCCGGCCGAGAGCCCGTACGCGTCCGCGAAGAGCCGCATCCGCCGCCCGGCGTCCGCGTCGTACAGAAGATCGTCACGGTCGGCGGGGTCGGCGATCGGAGCCCAGTGCCGCAGCGCCGTGACCACGTCGTACATCCGCGTCGTCGGCCGCGCGAGGTCGAAGTCGATCAACGCGACCGGCGCCCCGCCGCGGAAGACCACGTTCTCGGGCGTCACGTCGCAGTGCCCGATCAGCTCCGGGGGGCCGTCCAGGTTGGACGCCGCCGTGTCCCAGGGGTCGTCCGGACGCGTCCCGTAGGACACCACGGCCTCGTGGTACCGCCGCAGCAGCCGCCCGACCCCGGCCAGCGCCTCGTCGCCCACCGCCCACCCGGGCAGCGGCCGGTGCGGGCACTCCCCGTCCACCCAGCTCAGGATCTCCCGGCCGCGCCCGTCCACCCCTAGCATCCGCGGCGCCCCGTCGAACCCGACCGCCTCCAGATGCCGCAGCAGCCCGTGCACGGCGGGACTGTGCGCCCCCATCACCCGCCGCACGGTCTCCCCGGCGCGCACCACGCCCTCGGTCACGTCCCCGCCCGCGAGCGGCACCTCGATCTCCAGCACCACAACCCAGAACGATATGACCTGTTCGCCCGTCCCGAGGCCGCCCACCTCCCGAACCCCCCAAGGTGACCACACCCCCTGGCCCGACAGTGCGAACACACCCCGCCTCGCTCTAGACTCCTCTTCCACAAGCGCCCATAGCTCAGCCGGATAGAGCAGCAGACTTCTAATCTGCCGGTCGGGGGTTCGAATCCCTCTGGGCGCGCCACCCTCTGACCTGCGACAACACCATCGCAGTCAAGATCAAATCCCGCCCACTTCGCCCCGGTTCGCCGCCGTGGTTGCTCCGTGGTCGCTCGGCGGACATCCAACGCCCCCACCGCGTCCGCTATGAATCCACGCCACCGGTGAGACGCCGCGCCAAACCGCGCCAGCAGGGCACCCAGCGGCCGATGGGCCCAGCGGGCCCGGTAACCGCGTCCCCTGCGCATTCGGTCGTGTGAGCGCCCGTCGGCCCCGTTGGGATGCCGCGTCAGAACGACAGGCGGCCCGACGTTGAAAATGGTCGGGGCACACGGTGCGCATCGCGCACTGACGTGCGGCGTGCAGAATCACAGCAGCGGTCATCGCGGGCCTGTGGCGAGGGCCCAAACCCGTCCACCGCCCAGATCATCCGACCGCCGCGGAAGATCACCGAGTCACGAAGCATCCATCGATCCGACATGGGCAGGCGCGGCACAGCGCTCGCTGGCAGGTCAGCGCCCCACGTGGCACCAGCCTCCCCCTGTTCCCAGATCCGCCGTAGACAACTCCCGCGCCCTTATTGCGAAGCTGCGGCAGCGCGGGGTCACGGCAAGAGGACCCTTCTTCGTGGTCGAGGTGGTCTTGGCCGGGCGCGGCCGTCGGGACGTGTCCAGGGCCGCATTCGAGGGCGGCGACCCGATTCGCTAAAGGTCATAACAAAATGTGCATGTGGCGCGACATCTGGTGGTGTCCGGATGTGGTGTGGGTGGGTGCGTAAGGGCGAGCAACCCCCGTGGATCGTGCCCGACAGTCTGTGGGAGCGGATCGAGCCGCTGTTGCCGAGGGTCGAGCGCCGCAAGTGTCACGCCGGTCGTAAGCGGTTGGATGACCGGAAGGTGTTGTGCGGGATCCTGTTCGTGCTGCATACCGGGATCCGGTGGGAGTTCCTGCCGCAGGAGTTGGGGTTCGGGTCGGGGATGACGTGCTGGCGACGTCTGGGCGAGTGGCATGCCGCAGGTGTGTGGGAGCGGCTGCATCGGCTGCTGCTGGAGGAACTGCACGCCGCGGGTGATTTGGATTGGTCCAGCGCGGTGATCGACAGTTCCCACGTCCGGGCGCTGAAGGGCGGCCCAAAACCGGAGCGAGCCCGGTCGACCGAGGACGGCCGGGCTCCAAACACCACATCCTCACCGACGGCCACGGCACCCCGCTCGCCCTCGCCCTGACCGGCGGGAACCGCAACGACGTCACCCAGTTGCTGCCGCTGCTGGACAAGGTACCGCGGGTCCGGGGCCGGGTTGGGCGGCCCAGGTCCAGGCCGAAGAAGTTGCTGGCAGACCGCGGCTACGACCACGACAAGTACCGCCGACTGCTCTGGAAACGAGGCATCAAACCGGTCATCGCCCGCCGCCTCACAGCCCACGGCTCAGGCCTGGGGATCCACCGCTACGTCGTCGAACGCACCATCGGCCTGCTCCACTGGTTCCGACGCCTGCGCATCCGCTGGGAAGTCCGCGACGACGTCCACCAAGCCTTCATGACCATCGCCGCAGCCATCATCTGCCGGCGACGCCTCGTCCGCTAATTCTGATAGCAGCTCTAAGCCCGAGACTCCATCCAGTAGTGGCCTGGGCTGATCACGCAGGACTTAGTTTGCAGCCAGCTCCACCAGTCAGCGTTACCGGTCGCCCCGTGAGGGTGTGCCCAATCGCCGTAGAGGGTGGTTGTATACGGGTAGTAGTCGATGTTGCATTGGGCGACAATCCTGTAGGTAGTAGTGCCGTTCCCGTCACACATGACTCCCGCCTGCGTCCCAAGGGAACTGCTCCATTGACTATAAGAGTACTGGCAGTTCCATATTGCGGCGTGGGCAGGAGTGGAAATGGCGGCGACGACTCCGGTAGTCACGGAGAGCGTCATGAGTGACGCCAATACCTTCTTGCGGATTTTCACTATCGGCTCCTGGTGATCGCGAGGGCCTTCCTCTTCATGGCGCGACCATAGGCGCCGAAGGCCATGTCGATGTGCGCATCGCGTGCGGTCTGGCTGTGCAATGCGTGCGCCGGCACCTGAGAATGGACTCGAGTCCCGGGCCTTGACAGGCAGCCCCCCGGGACGCCGACCGCCGAGTGCTGATGTCTTGCCATGTGTCCTTGACGGCGGCAGTCTCAGGGGATGCGCTTCGCGAAGTGGCTCCTGGGCGCCGTGTGGATCGGTCCCTGATGTAGTTGGAGATCACGAGGTGGCACCACGTGAAGCCATCCCCGGCGTTCAACTCAGATCCCATCCCTGGAACCAGCATCCGGCCACGTCCCCGCCTGCCGCTCATCCCGCTCTACATCACGTGCGTGGCGGCTCCGCCAGCGACCATGGTGGGGCTGGTGAGGTGCGTCCGCGCGTCGAGTCGCCGGGGCCGAAGCAGGAGGCGTCGCGGTTATGGTTTCGGCGCATGGACGGCGTGCCGGAGCGATCACCATCCTCTGTGACAGCATCACCAAGGTCGCCTGAGGGCCGCCTTCGGTGGGCGGAGAATCCCCACGTCCGCGCCTCCAGGCCGGCGATCAGATCCGGGTCGCGCGAAGAAGGCCGCCGCCTCTAGGAGGCGTTGCGGGGGTCCCAGACCTTGACGGCCAGGCCGACCCGGTCGGCCTGACCGTCGGCGCGGTGGACCGAGGTGACGCGTAGCAGGGCGTAGCGGCGTTCGGTGGTGATGACACACACCAGCGCCCCGACCTGGAGGCGGGCGTCCTCGGCGTAGGCGCGCTGGGTGGCGCACTGGTGCCAGGAGCCGCTGCTCCCGGCGGGCAGGTTCGCCACCGCCGCGGGATTGACTCCGACCAGACGGCCGTCGTGGGACCGCAACTCCAGATCGCTGCCCCCACCCGTCCAGCCGGAAGCCTGGGAGTCCAGGTCGATGTCGTGGCTGCTCCCGGCGACCATCACGACGCTGCCGGTGCGACGGACCGGCTGATCGGCACCGCCTCCACCTTCGTCCCCGCTCCCGGGGCCGGGGCCGGGCCCGGGCGGGTTCTGGCCGGGCGGGGTCTGGCTGGGCGGGACCTGCGCGTTGGGAGACGGACTCGCCGGGCCGGCGCCGGGTGGGGTC
>NZ_JBFAOF010000598.1:0-4531 GCF_040675125.1 Spirillospora sp. NPDC049652
CACCCGTCCGGACGGTACGCGACCGGCGGCCACACCCACGGCCAGACGGGCGGATATCCCAGGCCGCCGCAGGCCACCGGCCCCTATCCCGCGCCCGGCGAGAACCCCGGCCCGTCCGGACGCCACGGGACGGGCGGGTACGCCATGCCGGAGGACGATCCCTACGGCTCCGGCTCCGGACGGCATCGCAGCGGCACCGCCGACCGGCCCGACCTGCCCGACTCGTCCGGTCAGTTCGGCTCGTCCGATGACGACCCGGACCTCCCGCCCGGCGCCGGCCGCTACCGCCGCTGACCGCGCCGCTCGCCGCTCGCCGCGTCTGTCCCTCCCCGCCGGAGGGATGGATGACGGCGCGGACGCAGCCGTCCTTCTTGTTCTTGAACAGGTCGTAGGCGAGGGGCGCGTCCCGGTTTCCTGTGCCCTTCCCGGAAAAGACGTGCCCGCCGTCTCCCAGCTCTGACGCGCGCGCCTCCCTCAGCTCTGGCGGGCGTCGCGGATCAGGTCGCGGACGCGGTCGGCGATGGCGGCCATCGGGCCCACGAGCGCGTTCTTGGTGGCGGACTCGGTCCCGGGGTGCGGACGGGTGGGGGCCGTGGCCTGGGCGGCGCGGACGGCCGCGGCGAACCCCTTGAGCTGGGCGGGGCTGAACTGGTCCTTCAGCCGGTCGAACTCGTAGCGCTCCTCGGCGCGGGCGTGGGTGAGGACGTCGACGCGCAGCTTGTCCAGCGCCGCGAGGAACTTCGGGTCGTCGGTGTCCATGCTGTCCAGCTTCGACAGCGTCTCCTTGGCCGCGCGCTCCTCGGCCAGGCGGTCGTCCACGATCCCGTCGCCGCCGGGCAGGCTCCGCGCGGACGGGTGCACGATCTCCTCCTCGGCCGTCTCGTGCACCGCGAGCAGGCGGACGAGTTCCTGGAAGGCGTCCCTGCGCTTCTCCCCGTCGGAGTGCTTCACCTCGTCGAACAGGTCACGGATGCGGCCGTGCTGCGCGCGCAGCAGATCGACGACGTCCTCGGTGTTCTGCGCGTCGGTGGGCGTTGTCTGCATACTCGTTCCTCGCTGCTGGGAAAAGGAAATACGACGCAGGGCCATTTCGGCCATGCGCTCGGGCGGCATGTGACGGCAGCCTCCTACCCGGGCGCCCCTCGACTAAGCGGACCCCCGATGACTCCTTGCGAAAGCTCTTCCAATCGCCTCGGCCCTTGGGCGCCTCGCAAAAGTCTTCCAATGACTGCGGCGAATCGTGTGCAGAGTGATCAGGGCCGGGTAGCAGCAGGAAACCGTCTCAATCGGCTCCCAAAGAAGGACGTGACCGGTGGCTTTCAACCCGCTCGAACACCGCGGAATCCCGCTGGACGACCAGCTGCGCAACTGGGCGGAACTGGACGTCGCCCCCGTGGACCCCGACGACGCCGATCCCTACACCAAGTGCCGCATCATCACGATGAACGGCATCGAGGTGGAGGCGATCATGTTCAGCCACCACATGGCCCGGGTCTGCCCGGACCTGGCCGTCAAGCAGCAGCTCGCCCGCGTCCGCTACATCGAGGCCCAGCAGCAGAAGGTCGTCAACTGGCTGCTGCCCGGCCAGGCGTCGGTGCTGGAGACCACCCTCAGCTACGAGCAGGTCGCCGTCGACCTGACCGGCTGGGTCGCCCGCCAGGAGCCCGACCCCTACCTCAAGCAGGCCTACGAGTTCGGCCTGCTGGAGGACTTCGACCACCTGTACCGGTACGCCAACCTGTACGAGATGATCGAGCACCGCAAGGCGGAGAAGATCGTCGACCAGCTCACCGAGGTCATGCCCGGACGCCCCGGCTACCTGCAGCACCGCGACCCGATGGACAACGTCCGCGAGCCCTACGACAAGACCGCCGCCGCGCCGCTGTCGAAGCTGCACGCGCTGACGATCATGTCGGCCGAGCAGCAGACGATGAACTTCTACATGAACGTCGGCCCGATGTACATGGAGCCGATCGCGCGCCGGCTGTACCAGGAGATCGGGCTGGTCGAGGAGGAGCACGTCACGCACTACGAGTCCCTGGTCGACCCCGGGGAGACGTGGTGGGAGCGGCTGGTCAACCACGAGTACAACGAGTGCTACCTGTACTACTCGTTCATGCAGACCGAGACGGACCCGCGCGTCAAGGGCATCTGGGAGCTGCACCTGAACATGGAGCTGGAGCACCTGCGGCTCGCCTGCGACCTGATGCGCCGCCACGACGGCCGCGACCCCGAGAGCGTCCTCGCGCCCGCGCTGCCCGAGCCGGTCACGTTCGAGCCGAACAAGCGGCTCATCCGGGACCTGCTCGCCACCCAGATCGACTACACCACCCTCGGCACCGGGTACGTCCAGGAGATGCACCAGCGGTTCGAGCAGATGCAGAACAGGATCAACGCCGAGCGGCCGCCGCAGGAGATCGTCATCGACGAGCACCGGGAGAAGTTCGGCGACGAGTACCGCCTGGCCACCGACGGTCCCCACCCGGTGGAGCGGCTCCGCGACAAGCCCGCGAAGTGAGCCGGCCCGTCGCGAGCTGACCCGGCCCGTCCCGTTCCGGACCGTGCCCGGCTGGACCGTGCCGTTCTGATCGGCCACCGGCAAAGCGGGTGATCCGCGACAGACCGGCATGGTCCGCGTTTCGGCAGCGCGGACGCGCGCGGCGGTGCCACACTCGGCCCGGAAACGGTTTTCAGTTTCAGGACGGGGGCATCGCTCGTGAAGGTCGCGTTCGTGGGCAAGGGCGGCAGCGGCAAGACCACCACCTCTTCGCTCTTCATCCGCCATCTCGCCGCCGAGGGCGCGCCGGTCGTCGCGATCGACGCGGACATCAACCAGCACCTCGGCGTCGCGCTCGGGATGACCGAGGCCGAGGCCGCGGACGTCCCGGCGCTCGGGGCGCATCTGACGGAGATCAAGGAGTACCTCCGCGGCGACAACCCGCGGATCGCCTCGGCGGCCGAGATGGTCAAGACGACGCCGCCGGGACGCGGCTCGCGGCTGCTGCGCTTCGACGGGCACGACCCCGTCCACGCGCTGTCGCGGCAGGTGGACGGCGTCACGTTCATGGCGACCGGGCCGTTCGACGAGGGCGACCTCGGGGTGTCCTGCTACCACGGCAAGACCGGCGCGATGGAGATGTACCTCAACCACCTGGTGGACGGCCCGGGCGAGTACGTCGTGGCGGACATGACGGCGGGCGCGGACACCTTCGCGTCCGGCCTGTTCACCCGGTTCGACGTCCTGTTCCTCGTGGTCGAGCCGACGCGCAAGGGCGTGGCGGTCTACCGGCAGTACACCGGCCACGCGTCCGACTTCGGCGTCCGGATCGCGGTGGTCGGCAACAAGGTCCAGACCCGCGGGGACGAGGAGTTCCTCCGCGAGCACATCGGCGCGGACCTGCTCGCGGTCATCGGCCACCAGCCCGCGGTGCGCGCGATGGAGCAGGGCCGCCCGTTCACCCTGGACGCCCTGGACGAGCCGGCGCGCAAGGTGCTGCGCCGCCTCCAGGACGAGGTGGACGCGCAGCCGAAGGACTGGGACCGGTACCTGCGGCAGGCGCACGAGTTCCATGTGCGCAACGCCGAGGGCTGGGCGAACAAGGCGGTGGGCGCCGACCTCACGCGGCAGATCGACCCCGGTTTCAGGCTCGGGCCGGACGCGCTCGCGGCCGGCGCGGCGGCGCCCTCGGGCTGGATCGCGGGGACCCCGTGATCCGGGCACGGCGAGGCCCCCACGACCGGGCGGAACATGGGGGCCTCGTCGTGCTGATCCGGCGCGCGGCCGTGCGGGTCCGGCCCGCGGCCGGTCGGCGGCGCGCGGGGCGTCAGCAGTTCAGCAGCGTCGGGTCCTGGTTGAGCAGCTGGGCCTCGGGCGAGACGAACCGCTGGTAGGCCGTCTCGGCGTCCTTCTCGAACACGGCGGGCTTGCAGCAGTTCTGGAACGCCAGCCGCACGCCGAAGTGCTCCTGGATCGCGTTCCGCATCGAGTCGCTGGAGAACATGCGGAACATCTGGCCCCACTCCTCCTCGGTCTCGGGGACGCGCGTGTTCTGGACGCTCTCGGCGTCGGTGCTCCTCATCTCCTCCACCAGCCGGGTGACCATGGCCCAGGCGAACGGCAACGAGTCGGCGACGCACTTGATGAACTCGTCCTGTTCGACCTTCCCGGCCTCGGCCTTCGCCAGAAGCTCGGGCGATACGTTGAGCGACATGTCGCACCTCCGCCTTGGACGCTAGGCAGGCCGTCACTGTCCGTCCATCCCCGGTCCACAGAACTAACCGAAGGGACAGGGCCGGGGTCCGAGAGCGCCCGGCGGACGGGCGCGCGGGCCACAGGTCAGCCCGCGGCGCGCTCCGGGGAGAGGCCGGAGACGCCGGAGAGGTCCTTGACGAGGTTGACGGTCCCGTCGGGGGCGGACGCGACCAACTCGTAGCCCTCGCTCTGGTAGAGGTCGATGTTCCGGCGGCTACTGGCCCCGGTGAACAGCACGGCGCGCCGTGCGTCCGGGCCGGCGGCGGCCTCGGCGGCGCG
>NZ_JBFAOF010000599.1:0-4529 GCF_040675125.1 Spirillospora sp. NPDC049652
CGCGACCAGCTGCGGAACGCCCGCCCAGATCGCGGCCAGCGCGGTCCCGCCGCCGCCGTGGTGCACGACTCCGGCGCAGGTCGGCAGCAGCAGGTCCATCGGCGTCCAGCCGATCGGGCGGACGTTGGGCGGCAGCGCGCCGAGCGGCGCCGGGTCGGCGTCGCCGAGCGCCAGCAGGAACTCGGCGTCCGTCTCGGCCGCCGCCGCGACGGTCGCCTCCAGCGGGCCGAGCCCGTGCATGTCGGGGCGGATGCTGCCGAGGGTGACGACCACGCGCGGACGGTCGCCGCGCGTCGGCAGCCGCTGCATCCCCGCGCCGCCGGTGTACGGGACGTAGCGCATGAACTCGCCCTCGGGAGTGGGGAACGGCAGCATGCCCGGCGGGACGAACTCCAGCGTCAGCGCGGCCCGGGACGGCACGTCCGGCACACCGAGGCGTTCCAAGTCGGCGGCGAGCAGGCGCAGCACGGCGTCGTGCACCCCGGCGGTGCGGATGGTGCCGAGGTTGCGCTGCACGGCGGGCACCCCGGCGCGGGCCGCGGCGACCAGCCCGTAGGGAGCGGACTGCTCGAACACCACCAGGTCGGGACGCCAGTGGTCGGCGAGCTCGACCGCGGTGGGGAGGAACGGGCGGTTCAGCTCGGCGACGCCGGGCGCGAGCTTGGCCGGGTCGTCGCCGAGCGGCTCCAGCCAGCGCTCGACCAGTTCCGGCCGCGCGGCGAACAGCTCGGCGAGGATCGCGTTGCCGGACGTGCCGGGCGCGGCGTCCACGACCTGCAGGCCGGTCTCGGCGGCCTGGGCGATCTGCTCGGAGTAGGTCAGCAGGGTCTCGTGGCCGGCCGCGCGGAACGCCCAGGCCAGCGGGGCGAGCGCGAACACCTTGCTGATCGGCGGGGTGGCGGCGAACAGTACGCGCATCCTGTGCGCCCCTTCCTGGGGTCCGGGAGGCGGTCCTAGAGCGCGGAGCGAAAGTGCAGGGTGAAAGTAACGCTACTACAAATTCAAGTCAATCTTGGGGTTCATCGCGTCGAAGCGCGGTGTTACCGTGCCGGAGAGTGACCGGCCACACTAAGGTTTGGGATAGTCGGAGTCCGGCTCCCGCTCCGACCCGACCGTTCCGGCCCGACGTGACCCGCCATCCGGCCCCGCCCCGCCTGGAGGACCTCTTGGCCCCCGCATCCGACCTGGCCATCGAGACGTCGGGCCTCGTCAAGACCTTCGGTGAGACCCGCGCGGTGGACGGCGTCGACCTCGCCGTCCGGCCCGGCACGGTGCACGGCTTCCTCGGCCCGAACGGCGCGGGCAAGACGACCACGATCCGTATCCTGGCGACGCTGCTGCGCCCCGACTCCGGCACGGCCCGGGTCTGCGGCCACGACGTCGTCCGGGAGGCCGCGGCCGTCCGCTCGCGGGTGAGCCTCACCGGCCAGTTCGCCTCCGTCGACGAGGACCTCAGCGGCGCCGACAACCTGTTCGTGCTGGCCCGGCTGCTGGGCTTCCGGCCCGCGCAGGCCCGCACCCGCGCCGCCGAGCTGCTGACCGCCTTCGGCCTGGAGGAGCAGGCGGACGTGCTGGTCAAGAACTTCTCCGGCGGCCTGCGCCGCCGCCTGGACGTGGCCGCGAGCCTGGTCGTCCGCCCGGACGTCCTGTTCCTGGACGAGCCGACCACCGGTCTCGACCCCGTCAGCCGCAGCCGGGTCTGGGCCGTGGTCCGCGCGATCGTCGACACCGGCACCACGGTCGTGCTCACCACGCAGTACCTGGAGGAGGCCGACCAGCTCGCCGACCGCATCGCGGTCATCGACCGCGGCCGGATCATCGCCGACGGGACGTCCGACGAGCTCAAGGCGTCCGTCGGGTCGAACGCGCTGCGCGTCCGGCTGCGCGACCCGGCGCAGCGCGACACGGCCGTCCGGATCCTGCGCCGGGAGCTCGGGCCCGACGGCGAGATCACCGCCGGCGCCTCCCGGGGCGGTCCCACGCCCGGCGCCACCGCCCACTCCCCCGGCGGCAGGCCCGGCGGCGGACGCGGTGGCGGGCAGGGCGACGCGGCCCATGAGAGACCGGCCGGGACGTCCAACGGCGACCCGGCGGCACTGTCGGTGCGGATCACCGACGGCGGGGACGGCAAGGGCGTCGAACGCGCCACGCGGGCGCTCTCCGAACTCACCCGCGAGGGCGTCGCGCTCGCGGACTTCACCTTCGAGCGGCCGAGCCTGGACGAGGTGTTCCTCGCCCTCACCGGCCACCACGCCGAGCCCGGCGGGACGTCCGGAGACGGCGGCACGGCCGAAGGCGGCGACGCGGCCGGAGACGACGGCGCAGCCGCGACGCGCGGCGGCGCGCCCGAGGGCGGCGGCCCTGCGGGCTTCCACGGCGGACGGGACGGCGGAACCACATGAGCGAACCCCGCACCGGCGGCGCGGCCCCCGCGCTCGCCCCCAACGGCGACGCGGCGGGCCTGGAGGCGGCCGTGCGCGCCGCGCTGCGCACCGGCGAGCAGCGTCCGCCGCGCCCGAGCCCGGTCACGATGTGCTGGATCTTCTGCCAGCGCGCGCTGTTCAAGGTCCGGCGCGATCCGCAGCAGGTGTTCGACGCCGTGCTGTTCCCGGTGATGGTGACGCTGGTCTTCACCTTCCTGTTCGGCGGCGCGATCGCGGGCTCGACCGACCGCTACCTGCAGTTCCTGCTGCCCGGTGTGGTGGTGCTGACGGTGGTGATGATCAGCATGAACACCGGCATCGCGCTGAACGTCGCCGTCTCCACCGGGATCGACGACCGGTTCCGGTCGATGCCGGTCTGGCGGCCGGCGATGCTCGTGGGCGAACTGCTCAGCGACACCGTCCGGTACCTGATGGCCTCGGTCGTCGCGGTGCTGCTCGGGCTGCTGCTCGGCTACCGGCCGCACGGCGGGTTCCTCGGCGTGGTCGCGGCGCTGGCGCTGATCCAGGTGTTCGCCTTCAGCCTGGCCTGGGTGTGGACGGCGCTCGGGCTGGTCGTCGACAAACCGCAGACGATCATGACGCTGAGCGGCATCGGCGTGTTCCCGCTGCTGTTCGGCAGCAACATCTTCGTCGCCACGCACAGCATGCCCGGCTGGCTGCAGGCCGTGGTGAACGTCAACCCGGTGACCCGCACCGTCACGGCCGTCCGGGGGCTGATGGCCGGGGACGCCACCGCCTGGCACGTCGCCACGGCGTTCATCGCCTACGCCGTGCTGATCGCCGTCTTCGGACCGCTGACCGTCTACCTCTACAACCGCGAGCGCTGAACCGGAACCCCCCATACCAGGAGCAGGAGGAGAGGGCGCCATGACGCACGCCAACCAGGAGATCATCCACCGCTTCTTCGAGGCCTACGGCAAGCACGACATGGACGCGTTGCGCGAGGTCATGGCCGAGGACGTGACCTGGAACTTCCCCGGCCGCAGCCAGGTCAGCGGCGTCATCCGCGGGCTGCCCGACGTCGTGGCGTTCTTCGACCGGATCAGCCAGTTCGAGATGCGGTCCGACACCTACGTGACCGGCGCCAACGACGACTACATCGTCGAGGCGCAGCGCACCTACACCGTCGCGCCGGACAGCGACTTCGAGATGGAGTACTGCGTGCTGTGGCGGTTCGCCGACGGCAAGATCGTCAACGGCACGCACCTGTGCGCCGACCAGCACCGCGCCGACGCGTTCTTCGACGAGGTCGCGAGGTGACCCCGCCGCCGGACGCGGGGCCGGGGGTCGCGCGGGCCGCGCCGGAATCGGAGCGGGCGAGCGTCGCCCGGGTCTACGACTTCTACCTGGGCGGCGACCACAACCTGCCGGTGGACCGCGAGTTCGCCCGGCAGATGATGGAGCGGGTGCCCGAGGCGCCGGAGGTCGCCCGGCTGAACCGGGCGTTCCTGCGGCGCGCGGTGCGGGCGTGCGCCCGGGCCGGCATCCGGCAGTACCTCGACATCGGCTCGGGCATCCCGACGGTGGGGAACGTGCACGAGGTCGTCGCCGAGGTCCGCCCGGACGGCCGGGTGGTGTACGCCGACCACGACCCGACGGCGGTGGCGTACGGCCGCGAGATCCTCGCCGGCCGGGACGCGGCGTCGATGGTGCTCGGCGACCTGCGCGACCCGGACGGCGTGCTCGCCGATCCCGAGGTGCGGCGGCTCATCGACTGGGACGAGCCGGTCGCGGTCCTGATGCTCGGCGTCCTGCACTACGTGCCCGACACCGGGGACCCGCAGGGCCTCGTCGACAGGTACACCGCGCTGATGGCGCCCGGCAGCGCGCTGGTGCTGTCGCACGGCACCGACGACGCGCTGCCCGAGCACGTCCGGTCGATGACGGACCTGTCGAAGAAGCGGCAGAGCGAGGCGTTCATGCGGTCGCGGGCCGAGGTCGCGGCGTTCCTGGACGGTCTGGACGTCCTCGATCCGGGCGTGGTGTTCCTGCCCGAGTGGCGTCCGGACGAGGGGGACGAGCAGGGCTCGCCGAAGGCGCGCGTCATGGCCTACGGCGGCGTCGGCCGCAAGCCCTGACCCCGCT
>NZ_JBFAOF010000600.1:0-4520 GCF_040675125.1 Spirillospora sp. NPDC049652
CTCCACCCGGGCCCGCTCCGACAGGTCCGCCGCGTCCAGCACCAGCAGGCGCGAGCCCGCCGGGTCGGACGCGATCGTCAGCAGCCGCCCGTCGTCCTCGGACCGGCCGTCCTCCGCCGGGACGAACACCGCCTCGCCGACGTGCCCGCCGAAGTCGCGCGCGGCCGACGTCGCCGTCTCCAGGTCGTATTTGACCAGGGACGATCCCGAGACCGTGTAGAGGAAGCGGTGCGGCAGGCCGGTGCGGCCGTCGTCGTGGGTGGGGAACTCGACGTCGCGGTCGTCCAGCACTTCTTCGGACGCGCGCCCGGTGGCCGGGTCGAGCGTCCAGCGGTGCAGCCGGGACACGCCCGAGGCCGCCGCCGAGGACGCCGGGTCCGGTGCGCCGCCGATGTCGCCCCACAACGCGGCGATGTCGGCGTCGCGGTATCGCGCACCCGTGAGAACGACGCCCCCGCGACCGTTCTCGTAGGCGTTGCCGACATGGAACACGTAGCAGGGGTCGACATCGAACCAGCGCACCGGACCGTCGCCCGCGCGCGGCATCACGCCGAGCCGCGCGCCGTAGGAGTCGTCCCAGCGGAACGGCATCCCGCCCCGCCCGGCGAGCTCCAGGTCGAACACCATCGGCAGGTCGAGCCAGACGACGTGGTTCTCCGTGATGGCGAAGTCGTGCATCATCGTCGGGCCGGGCACCTCGACCTCGCGGCTCTCCACGAGCTTCCCGTCCGCCGACAGCCGGTGGTAGGTCAGGTAGGGCGGGACGAAGCCGTAGCCGAAGAACAGCAGGTCGCCGGTGCGCGGATCGCGCTTGGGATGGGCCGTCATCGCCGTCGTGAGCAGCCCGCCGAAGTCGCACGGCCCGACCGTGTCCAGCTCGGGCGTCAGCTCGTAGGGGAGACCCGCCTCGACCAGCGCGTACACCGTCCCGTCGTGCGCGATCACGTGCGTGTTCGCCTGGACGGACGCGAGGTCGAAGGTGCCGTCCGCCCGGACGAACGGGGCGTCGTCGGTGAAGCGGCGCGTCCGGACCCAGCGGTTGCGGTACCACTCGGCGCGCCCGTCACGCAGCCGGATCCCGTGCACCATGCCGTGGCCGGTGAACCAGTGCCCGCTCGGCTCGCCGGGCCTCGGGTTGGGCCCGTTGCGCAGGTAGCGGCCGTTCAGCTCGGCGGGCAGGACGCCCGTGACGGGCAGGTCGTGCGCGGTGGTCTCGTCCGGGACGGGCGCCCGGTGACCGTCGAGCCAGAGGTCCATGGCGTTCTCCTGGTGCGGGAGGGGGACGGGGCGGGACGGGGGTCAGGCGCTGGGCGCCTTGATGCCGTGCTCGGCGAAGTACCGCTTGCGCGCGACCTCGGGGTACCGGCCGGTGAACAGGGCGGGGGCCGTGAAGCAGGCGACCTTGATGGCGATCAGCAGGGCCGTCTGGTGCGGCGCGAGGTACTGGGTGACGCCGAGGCAGACTGCCGAGACGGTGAACGCGGCGGCCCAGGCGGTGGTCAGGACGACGGCGATCCGGTGGAACAGCTCGGTTCCGGCGACCTCCGGCGAGACCTGCCGGCGGCCGATGCCCTCGGTGAACGGGACGCCCGCGGCGATCGTGCCCCACGCGGTCAGCGCGAGCCAGCCGATCGACAGGGACGCGCCGTAGTGGACGATCGCGGCGTGCGGGACGGCGACGACCAGCGCGGTGAAGCCGGCCAGGAACACCGCCGTGGAGGCCTCCAGGATCAGCTCGTCCCAGCGGCGGCCGCGGCGCAGCTCGGCGGCGAGCAGGACGACCGCCGCGACGAGTCCCGCGGCGGCCCCGGCCTGCGGGTTGAAGCCGCTGACCACGGCCAGGATGATCCAGGGGAGGAACGTGAGTCCGTAGTACTTCGCCATCGGTGGTCGCCTCTTGCCGTTCGTGTGTACCTGTCGGTTTTGACATGTCGAACTTAGACTTTCCACTTTCGACATGTCAATACAGACGTGTATGCTCCGGAACATGAGCCTTCGACACGCCGCGCTGGGACTGCTGGTCGAGATGGACGGGGCCAGCGGCTACGACCTGCTCAAGATGTTCGAGATCTCCATGGGCAACGTCTGGCAGGCGACCCAGAGCCAGCTCTACGGGGAGCTGAACAAGCTCACCGGGGAGGGGCTCATCGAGGTCGCCAGCGAGGGCCCGCGCGGGCGCAAGGAGTACCGCGTCACCGAGGCCGGCCGCGCCGAGCTGCGGCGCTGGCTGCTGGAGGTCCCGCCGAAGGCCGTCCGGCGCGACGACCTCCTGCTGCGGTTGTTCTTCCTCGGCCAGGTCGAACCGGACGAGGCCGTCGCCTTCGTCCGGAGGCAGGCCGCCGGGCTCGACCGCAGCCTTTCCGATCTGAAGGAGCTGGAGGGCCGGATCGAGTGGGACGACGACAACCTGTCGTTCTACGGCCGCCTCGCGATGGAGTACGGGAAGCGTTTCCTGGCCATGCGGCGCGAGTGGTACGACTGGGTCCTCCAGGAGCTGGCCGAGCGCGACGCCCCGAAGGGCTGAGCCTCCGGCGCTCGCGAGGGCTGAGCCTCCGGCGCTCGCGGGAAAGGCCGAGGCCGGCCCCGGGACGGGAGCCGGCCAGATGAAGCGGCACTGAGGCGGGGACTGGGCGCGGGGCTCAGGTGAACATGTCGGCGTTGTCGGCCGCCCACACCGCGAACGAGCGCGCCGGGCGTCCGGTGATGCGCTCGACCTCGGCCGAGATCTCGGCGGGACGGCCCACGCACGAGGCGAACATGTCCAGCAGGGAGTCGGCGATCGCGGGCGTCATGTAGCCGCCGCCGAGCATCCGGGCGCGCGCGTCCTCGCGGGACAGCTCCTCGTAGCGGACGTCCTTGCCGATGGCCTCGCCGATCAGCCGGGCCTGGTCGGCGAACGTCAGCGACTCGGGCCCGGACAGCACCGGGCGCGTCCCGACCAGGTCGTCGCCGGTCAGCGCGCGGGCGCAGACGGCGGCGATGTCGCGCTCGTGGATCGGCGCGGTCTGCGCCCCGGCGTACGGGCCGCGCACGACGCCGTCCGCGCGGACCTGTCCGGCCCAGTTCGCGGCGTTGGCCGCGAAGGCGCCGGGCCGCGGGAACACCCACTCCAGCCCCGACGCCTCGATCTCCTGCTCCTTGGCCAGGTGGAGCTGCCCGATGGGGTTGCCCGGACCGGCCGACAGGGCGGACGACGAGGACAGCATGACGACGCGGCGCACGCCGTGCTCGCGGCAGCGGTCGAGCAGGTCGCCGAACCCGCCGTAGAACACGGCCGGGTTGACGAACACGGCGTCGACGCCGTCCAGGGGCATGTCCGCGGTGGCGGCGGCCTCGACGCCCGCCGGGAAGCGGGCGGAGGCGGGGTCGCGGGTGAGGGCGCGCACCTTGTGCCCCGTGGTGGCGAGCTCGGCGACCAGGTGGCGGCCGACGTTTCCGGTGGCTCCGGTGATCAGGAACATGGCGACTCTCTTTTCATCCGTCTGGTTGAAGTGGTGTCCATGTTCAACCAGGCGGATGAACTTGTCAACCAACTAGATGGATGAACTTTTGGCTACGATGGCGGCATGAAGGACACGGAGAAGAGCGCGTCGGCCGCTGAGCCCCAGGCCGCGGGCGAGGGTGCGGGGGCGGAGGCGGCGAAGGTCGGACGCGCGCGCCGGCGCGCGCCGCGCGGCGGGGAGCGCAAGCTTGACGCCGAACGCTCCAAGCGGCTGCTGCTGGACGCGGCGCTCGAAGAGTTCTCCGCCAAGGGCTACGCGGGCGCGCGCGTGCAGGACATCGCCGACCGCGCCGGTGTGAACAAGCAGCTCATCAGCTACTACTACGGCGGCAAGGCCGGGTTGTACGCCGCGATCGGGCGCTCCTGGGCCGAGCGCGAGGCCGAGTTCGCCACCCCGGACATCCCGCTGCCGGAACTCATGGTCCGGTACCTGGAGCACTCGATGAACGAGCCGCGCGCCACCCGGCTGAACGCCTGGATGGGGCTGACCGGCGACTACGCCGGGCTGCCGAGCGGCCGCGAGGACATGTCCGACCTGCGCCGCCGCCAGGCCGAGGGTGAGCTCGCCGCCGACCTCGACCCCGAGATGGTCATGCTGATCATGATGGCCGCTGTCTCCGTCCCGACGACGATGCCGAACATCGTCCGGTACGTGACAGGAATGGACGCCACCTCACCCGAGTTCCGCGCCCGCTACGCCGACCAGCTGCGCCGCGTGGTCGCCCACCTCGCGGCCCCCGACTCCGCCCCGAAGTCCGCACGCGACCCAGGAGACGCACGCGACGCGGAAGGCGCGCGCGACGCGAAAGGCGCGCGGGACGTGGAAGGCGCGCGAGGCGCGGAAGGCGCACGCGACGCAGAAGGCGCGTGAGACGTGGAAGGCGCGCGAGACGCTGAAGGCGCGCGAGACGCAGAAGGCGCGCGAGACGCAGAAGGCGCGTGAGACGCGGAAGGTGCAAGCGACACGGGAGGGGCGCGGGACGCTGAAGGCGCACGCGACGCACGCGACGCGGAAGGC
>NZ_JBFAOF010000601.1:0-4517 GCF_040675125.1 Spirillospora sp. NPDC049652
CCGCTCGGTCGTCGAGCTGGACGCGCCCGCGGACGGCCGCCCGGACGAGGCCGCCGAGACGGGCCGCGCGCTCGCCGAGGCGCTGCTCGCCCGCGGCGCCGGCGACCTGATGGGGGAGGGGCGTTCGTGAGTCCTGTGAGCGGCCCCGGAAACCCCGTGACCGACCCGGAGGCCGGACGGGTCTTCCTCGTCGGCGCCGGTCCCGGCGACCCGAAACTGCTGACCCTGCGCGCCGTGGAGGTGCTGGCGGGCGCGGACGTGCTGATCGCGCCCGTCGCGCACGTCCACCCGGAGGTGCTGGAGCACCGCCGCGCGGGCGCCGAGCTGGTCGACTCCGCCGAGGTCGCCGACCCGGTGAAGCTCGCCGTGAAGCACGCCCGCGCGGGCCGCCGCGTCGCCCGGCTGTTCCAGGGCGACCCGGCGCTGGCCTGCGGGATGGCGTCGTGGGGCGAGGCCCTGTACAAGGCGGGCGTCCCGTTCGAGATCGTCTCCGGGGTGTCGGCGCTGACCGGCGTGCCCGGGTACGCGGGCATTCCGCTGACCGACGACAAGCACCGCGAGGTGCGGTTCATCGACGCGTCCGAGGGCGGCGTCGACTGGGCCGCGTTCTCCGACCCGTCCGCCACGCTGGTGATCATCGGCGCCGAGCAGTCGGTCGCCGAGGTGTGCAAGTCGCTGGTCGCGGTCGGCCGCCCTGACTCCACGCCCGCCGCGATGACCATGCTCGGCACCACCACCGAGCAGGAGACCGTGGTCTCCGACCTGAAGCGGCTGGCGGCCGAGGCCAAGGGCATGGAGACCCCGGCGATGATCATCGTCGGCGACGTGGTGAGGTGGCGGGACCGGCTCGGCTGGTTCGAGGCCAAGCCGCTGTTCGGCTGGCGGGTCCTGGTGCCGCGCACCAAGGAGCAGGCCGCGTCGCTGTCGGAGCAGCTGCGCTCGTACGGGGCCGTCCCGGACGAGGTGCCGACGATCTCGGTCGAGCCGCCGCGCACCCCGCAGCAGATGGAGCGGGCCGTCAAGGGCCTGGTCACCGGGCGCTACGAGTGGGTGGTGTTCACCTCCACCAACGCCGTCCGCGCCGTGCGCGAGAAGTTCCAGGACTACGGCCTCGACGCGCGCGCGTTCGCGGGGCTGAAGGTCGCGGCCGTCGGCGAGGCGACCGCGCGGGCGCTGGTCGAGTTCGGCGTCCACCCCGACCTCATGCCGTCCGGGCAGCAGTCGTCGGAGGGCCTGGTCGAGGTCTGGCCGCCCTACGACGAGGACCTCGACCCGATCAACCGGGTCCTGCTGCCGCGCGCCGACATCGCGACCGACACGCTCATCGCGGGCCTGACCGGGCTCGGCTGGGAGTGCGAGGACGTGACCGCCTACCGGACGGTCCGCGCCGCGCCGCCGCCCGCCCCGATCCGCGAGGCGATCAAGGGCGGCGGGTTCGACGGGGTGCTGTTCACCTCGTCGTCCACCGTGAAGAACCTCATCGGCATCGCGGGCAAGCCGCACAACGTGACGGTCATCGCGTGCATCGGGCCGCAGACGGCCAAGACGGCCGAGGAGTACGGCCTGCGGGTGGACGTGATGTCGCCCACGCCGTCGGTCCAGGCGCTCGCCGAGGCCCTCGCGGAGTACGGTGCGAAGAGGAGGGCCGCCCAGATCGAGAACGGCGACCCGCTCCGCAAGCCCAGCCAGATGCGCCGGGGCGCACGCCGCCGCAAGTAGAACCCCGCGGCGGGCGCCCGGTCACCCCGGCGCGCCCGCCGTCGCCCTTTTCTGGAGATGCCTGAGATGTCCGCCCAGTTCCCCGTCGCCCGGCCGCGCCGTCTCCGCCGCACCCCGGCGCTGCGCCGGCTGACCGCCGAGACCAGGCTCGCCCCGGCCGACCTGGTGCTGCCGATGTTCGTCAAGGAGGGCCTGGACGAGCCGCAGCCGATCGCGTCCATGCCCGGCGTCGTCCAGCACACCCGGGAGTCGCTGCGCAAGGCCGCGCACGACGCCGTCGAGGCGGGCGTCGGCGGGATCATCCTGTTCGGCGTGCCGGCCGTGAAGGACGCCGTGGGCTCGGCGGGCGACGCGGCCGACGGGGTCGTCCAGGTCGCGCTGCGCGACCTGGCGTCCGACCTCGGCGACTCGACCGTCCTCATCTCCGACCTGTGCCTGGACGAGTTCACCGACCACGGCCACTGCGGCATCCTCACCCCGGCCGGGGAGGTCGACAACGACGCGACCCTGGAGCGGTACGCGTCGATCGCGGTCGCGCAGGCCGCCGCGGGCGCCGCCGTGGTCGCGCCGTCCGGGATGATGGACGGCCAGGTCGGGGCGATCCGCTCCGCGCTGGACTCGGCCGGCCACGAGAACGTGTCGATCCTGGGCTACTCGGTCAAGTACGCCTCGGCGTTCTACGGCCCGTTCCGCGAGGCCGCCGAGTGCGCGCCGAGCTTCGGCGACCGCTCCTCCTACCAGCAGGACCCGGCCAACGCCGACGAGTCCCTGCGCGAGGTCTTCCTCGACCTCGACGAGGGCGCCGACATGGTCATGGTGAAGCCCGCCGGGGCCTACCTGGACATCGTCCGGCGGGTCCGCGACGCCGTGGACGTCCCGGTCGCCGCGTACCAGGTCAGCGGCGAGTACGCGATGATCGAGGCCGCCGCCGCCAACGGCTGGCTCGACCGCGACCGCACCGTCATGGAGTCGCTCACCTCGATCCACCGGGCGGGCGCGGACATCATCCTCACCTACTACGCCACCGAGGTCGCCCGCCGGCTCGGATGAACCTCACCGCGAGGTAGGTGATTGTTTGCCGGGGATCACTTCGTCCTAGTCACTTGGGACCGTTTCCGGGGGGTTGCCGTGTCCGGGCGGCCTCCCGACCGGCATCATCGACTAACAAGGAGCCGGACGGCGCCGGTGGTCCCGGCCCGGCGTGATTGGGGGCGTTCATCGTGCTTGCGGTCTCGGGGAACAGGAACAGGCGGACCCGCGAACGCCCGCGTCGCGAAGGCCCGCCACCGCTGGCCGACACGGCCCGCGCCTACGCCGCGCTCGGCTGGCCCTGCGTCCCCGGCGCGCACGCGCCCGTCGGCGGCGACCGCGCCTGTTCCTGCGACCGGGTGGGCTGTCCCGACCCGGCCGCGCACCCGGTCTCCGCCGCCTGGGCGATCCAGGCCAGCGTCGACCCCGCCGTGATCGACCGCTGGTGGACCGAGCGGCCCGACGCCAACATCATCCTGCCGACCGGCCGCGTGTTCGACGTCTTCGACGTCCCGGCCGCCGCCGGTGCCGAGGCGCTTGCCCGCATCGAGTCCGAGGGGCTCCCGATCGGCCCGGTCGCCAACGTCGCCGACGAGCGGCACCTGTTCTTCGTGGCGACCCGAGCCCCGGTGGACGAGGACGAGTGGTGGTCCTGCCATCTCGACTGCTCGCCCGAGACCGTCACCGAGACGCCCGGCATGCGCTGGCACTGCCGCGACAGCTACGTGGTAGCCCCCTCGTCGGTCCTGACCTATGGCCGGACGGTCACCTGGATCCGTCCGCCGGAGCGCACCCCCCTCCCCGACCCCCTGCGGCTGCTCGCCGTCCTCTCGGACGCCTGCGAAGCCCTGTAGGCCCTTCAGCGGCCGTGGCGCCCTCTGTGGACGCGCGGGAGCTCGATCAGCGGGAGCTTGATCAGCGGGACGCCGTGGCCCGGTCGTTCCCGGGGACGTGATCGTCGTCCTCCCCGCCGCCGTCCTTTCCGCCGGTGTCGTCGCCGTCTGACACGTAGCCGCTCGCCTGGAGCGTGAACAGCCGCGCGTACTCCCCGTCCATGGCCATCAGCTCGTCGTGGGTGCCCTGCTCGGCGATCCTGCCGTCCGCGAGGACGACGATGAGGTCCGCCTCGCGCACCGCGCCGAGGCGATGGGAGATCAGCACGCTCGTCCGGCCCGCGCGGTGCGCGCGGAGCGAGGCGTGCACGGCGTGCTCGGCCTCCGCGTCCAGGCCCGAGCTGGGCTCGTCGAGGAGCAGCAGGTCGCGGTCGTCGCGCAGCAGTGCCCGGGCCAGCGCGAGCCGCTGCCACTGCCCGCCCGACAGGGCCGTCCCGGACGCGTCCTCGCGTCCCGCGAAGATCCGGCTCAGCATCGTGTCGTAGCCGTCCGGCAGGGCCTCCAGCGCGTCGTGGATCCCGGCGCGGCGGGCGGCGGCCCGGATCCGCTCCGGGGCGTCGGCGGCGGCGAGGTCGCCGAGCGCGATGTTCTCGGCGGCCGTCAGGTCGTACTCCATGAAGTCCTGGAAGACGACGCCCACGCGGTCGCGCAGGTCGGCGGGGGCGAGGTCGCGCAGGTCCAGGCCGTCCCAGGTGACCGAGCCGCGGTCCGGATCGTAGAGGCGGCACAGCAGCTTCACCAGGGTGCTCTTGCCCGCGCCGTTCACGCCGACCAGGGCGACGCTCCGGCCGTGCGGGACGACCAGGTCGATCCCGCGCAGCACCCACGGCCGGTCCTCGCCGTAGCGGAACCACACGTCCCGCAGCTCGACGCCCC
>NZ_JBFAOF010000602.1:0-4513 GCF_040675125.1 Spirillospora sp. NPDC049652
CCGGCGTCCGCGCCACCCGCCGGCCCGGCCCGCACGGTTCGCGTGGGCCGGACGGGTCGGGCCCGGAACGCCGACGACCGTCCGGGCCCTCGTGACCGGGCCCGGACGGTCTGCCGCCCGGCGGGTCGTGCACCAAGGGGGGTCACCAGGCGGCCCCGGCCCCGGAGGACCACCCGATCCGTCCTCCGGGGCCGAGGTCTTCCCCTCTCCTGATCCGCGCGCCACGCCATGTACCGCGCCGCGCGGCAGGAGGTCATTCGCCGCCGCCAGAAGCGACTGAGCAGGCGTTCCAGGCCGGGACGCCGCACCGTGCGGCCCGGACCGAAGCGCCCCAGCTGTCCACACTGGAGCGACCGCGCGAGGCGGGCCCGGCCTGGAACGGTCTCTGGAAGCCCTCCCCCGAGTCCGGCCGGCCGGGCCCACCCCCGGCCGGCCGGACGTCCGGGTGAGCTAGCGGTCCCGCTTCAGATAGCGCCCCAGCGACCAGCCCGGCTTGCCCTTGTGGGGCCGCACGTGGACCCAGCCGTGGGCCCTGTGGCAGTCGCCGGGCACGCGCCGGGCGTGGCGGGGCAGCGTGTTCACCACCCGGAAGTGCTTGCCCGCACCGGCCCGGACGTTCAGCCGGCTCCCCTTCCGCACGTGAACCACGTCGAACCGGCAGGCCCGGGCGGAGGTGGCGGACGAGGCGGTCGTGTTCGCGTCCGCCTGGCCGCCGGGCAGCATCGCGAACGTGATCAGCGGTACGGCCACAGCGGCCAGGTGCCAGGGCTGCATGGTTCGCTCCTTCACGCGGAGGTCGGATCGGTGGTAGCGGAGAACCCGGATCGTTGGGCAGAGTGCGGCATCGCGAAACGAGAGTCTTGGGAGTCAGTGGGGCATAAGACCGCCACAGACCGCGGGACGGCCGATGGGCGTTCCCGGCCGTTCTCCGAGCCGGAACGGGATGCCCGCGTGCCGTCCGGTCCGTGCGGCGGCCCCGGCCCCGGAGGACCACCCGATCCGTCCTCCGGGGCCAGGGTCGTCGCGCGTCTGGAGAACGCGTTCCGGACCGGGCCGCCGCGCCGGGCCGCGCGGACAGGGCACCCCAGTTCCCTGCCCGCCTCGGGGCGGCGCGTGGAGAAGACCCGGCCCGGAACGCTCCAGGCAGCCCCCGGTGTCCGGCCGGCCAGGCCCCACCGCCGGACCGGCCGGACGAACCGACGGGCTACTAGACCCTCTTGAGGTAGTGGCCGTCCGCCCAGCCCATGGGCCGGGTCAGGTGGACCCACGTGCGGTGGTCCGCCCGATGCGACCTGCAGTCACCGGGGACGTGCCGCGCGTTGTGCGGCAGCCTCGCGACCACCCTGTACCGCAGGCCTGGACCCGACCGGACGTTCAGGTGGTGGTTGTCACGGATGTGGACCACGTCGTAGTAGCAGGTGCGCGCCGACGCCGCCGCCGTGCTCGCGTCCGCCTGGACGGGCGCCAGCACCGAGAGCGCGACCATCGGTGCGGCCACTGCCACCGTCTGCCGGATTTTCATGAGTACCCTCCTTCGTGCACTCGTGCAGACTGTTGAAAGAGTGCAACACGGGCTGAAAGAAGCCTCAAGAAAGCCCGCAATCACTGATGCGCCACCTGTCGCCGGAGCCAGGGGCGTCACCGCTGGTCAGCCGGTGTCGGGCAGGATGACCTTCCGCGCGGGAGACATGCCAGAGTGACCCTGTGGTCATACGCCGGTGATCTACCGTTCGGCCAGTTCAGAGCCCGGATGGCGGAGCCCGGACGGCACGGGACCAGGTCAGTGGCCGCGGCCGGCGGGCGCGCCCCGGTCAGTGGACGCGGCTGGCCGTCCGCGCCCCGGACTCCGCGTGCTCCTCGTGGACGAACCGCCTCCCGCGCAGCAGCGAGGCGACCGCCGCGACCAGCGACATGGCGATGGCCAGTGAGAACACGATCACCAGGCCGTGGTGGAACGGCCCGGAGATCAGGTGCGGGAAGTAGGACCGTCCGGTCAGCTCGGCGGCGTCGCCGGGCGGCAGCGAGGCGAGCACCCCGCCCTGGCCGAGCAGGCTGCCGATCGGGTTGTAGCCGAGGAACGCCGCGAACAGCGTGCCCACCGGCGGCAGGCTCGCGACGTGGTCCGCCGCGGCGGGCGGGACGCCGTGCGCGGTCAGCCCGCCCGACAGCGTGCCGGGCAGCCGGTCCGCCAGTCCGGCGATCATCAGCGAGAAGAACACCCCGATCGACAGGACCATCCCGGCGTTCATGAAGGTGGCCCGCATGCCGGACGCCACGCCGCGCTGCCCGGCCGGGACCGAGTTCATGATCGCGGTGGTGTTGGGCGCGGCGAACAGCCCCGATCCCAGCCCGTTCACGAAGATCAGCAGGGCGAACAGCCAGTACGGGAAGTCCGTCGGGATCAGCAGCAGGCCGGCGAAGGCCGCCGCGGACACCAGCAGGCCGCCGGAGGCGAACGCCCGCGCGCCGTGCCGGTCCGACAGGTGGCCCGACAGCGGCCCGGCGACCAGGAACCCGGCGGTGAGCGGCAGCAGGTAGATACCGGCCCACAGCGGGGTGTCGGCGAAGTCGTAGCCGTGCAGCGGCAGCCAGATGCCCTGCAACCAGATGATCAGCATGAACTGCATGCCGCCGCGCGAGACCGCGGCGAGCAGCCCGGCGGCGTTGCCGGCGGCGAACGCGCGGATCCGGAACAGCCCGAGCCGGAACATCGGCTCGGCCACCCGCGTCTCGACCACGCAGAACGCGGCGAGCAGCGCCGTCCCGCCGATGATCCCGGCGAGCACCCACGGGTTCGTCCAGCCCATGACGTGCCCGCCGTAGGGCTGGATGCCGTAGGTGATCCCGGCGAGCAGCGCGGTCAGCCCGACCGCGAAGGTGAGGTTGCCGAGCCAGTCGATGCTGACCCGCTCGGCCCGCTGCCGGGTCTCGACGAGGCTGCGGTAGGCCCAGACCGTGCCGAGGACGCCGATCGGCGCGGACGCGAAGAACACCAGCCGCCAGTTGACCTCGCTGAGCAGGCCGCCCGCGACCAGCCCGAGGAAGCTGCCGGCGATGCCCGCGACCTGGTTGACGCCCATGGCCATGCCGCGCCGGTCGGCGGGGAACGCGTCGGTGAGGATGGCCGCGGAGTTGGCCATCAGCATCGCGCCGCCGATGCCCTGGAAGACCCGCCAGCCGATGAGCCAGACCGCGCCCGCGCCGCCGTGCAGCGGGTCGAGCGCCAGCACGAGCGTGCCGGCCGTGAAGACGGCGAAGCCCGCGTTGTACATGCGCACCCGGCCGAACAGGTCGCCGAGCCGGCCGAGCGTCACCACCAGGACGGCCGACACCAGCATGTAGCCCATCAGGATCCACAGCAGGTAGCCGACGTTGCCCGGCCGGAGCGGGTCCAGGTGGATCCCGCGGAAGATCGCCGGCAGCGAGATGATGACGATGGACGAGTTGACGGTGGCCAGCAGCATGCCGAGCGTGGTGTTGCTCAACGCGATCCACGAGTAGCGGGTCGAGGTGCGGGCGTTGCCCACGCGGTCCTCCCGGAGGGGCGACGGAGGTGTGCCGAGATAGTTTCTTACGCTAACTAACCTACGCCGCGAGGGTGGCATACGTCACGTCCCGGCAGAAGCGCCACGAAAGAGGCATACCTGGACCTGCCGGCGTCGCGAAGCCGGGGACGGGCGGCGGGCGGGGTGCGGGGTGCGGCGTGCGGCGTGCGGCGTGCGGGCCGAGGGACGGGCTTGACCTGGAGCGCGCTCCAGGTGATGGGATCCCCGGTATGACGGAATCCCACGTGACCCTCATCACCGGCGGCGGCACCGGCATCGGCGCGGCGACCGCCCGGGAGCTGATCGCCGCCGGCCGCAAGGTGGCCGTCACCGGACGGCGGCAGGAGCGGCTCGACCAGGTCGCCAAGGAGCTCGGCGAGCCGGACGGCCTGCTGACGATCGCGGGCGACGCGGCCGACTACGGGCAGGTCGAGGCGGCCGTGCGCGCCACGGTCGAGCGGTTCGGGCGGCTCGACGCCGTCGTCGCCAACGCCGGCCACGCCAAGGGCCGCTCGGTGGCCGACTCCGACCCGGACGACATGCGCGAGATGGTGCTGACCAACGTGCTCGGCCCGGCCTACCTGATCCGCGCGGCGCTGCCCGAGCTGACCAGGACCCAGGGCCGGATCGTGATCGTCGGGAGCGTCGCCGGGTTCGTCAACACCCCCGGCAACCTCTACGGCGCGACCAAGTGGGCGATGACCGGCCTGGCGGAGAACACCCGCCGGCTGGTGACCTCCGAGGGCGTCGGGGTCACGCTGATCGCGCCGGGCGCGACCGAGTCGGAGTTCTGGGACCACGTCGGGACGCCCGACTACCCGCGCATGCTCACCTCGGAGGACATCGGCCGCGCCATCGTCTGGGCCGTGGCGCAGCCCGCCGGCGTGGACGTGAACACCATGGTCGTCCGCCCGATCGGGCAGGCCAACTGACCCGCGCGGCCGGAAGCCGCCGTGCCGGCGCGCGAC
>NZ_JBFAOF010000603.1:0-4506 GCF_040675125.1 Spirillospora sp. NPDC049652
GGGTCCGCCCAGGTCACGGCGCCGACGAGGGTGATCGCGGTGACGGCGAGGGCGCCGAGGGAGGCCGGCAGCGCGGTCAGCAGGGCGTCCGCCGTCGAGTCGTCGTCGGCGAAGGTGAGCTGCGCGCTGATCCGGCGGTGGTCCGACAGGTGCAGGTTGACGTTGTGCTCGGCGCGCACCCAGTCGGCCGCGCGGTAGCCGCTGACCCCGGGCATCCCGGCGATGTCGATGACGACCTGGAGCGGGTCGCGGTCGTACGCGCGCCCGGGGCCGACGAACTCCTCGGCGTTGACGTGCATCCCCGGGATGGCCTCGATCTCGCGCCGGACGCGGTCGGCGAGCTTGAGCGTGTCGCCGAGCAGCCGCTCACCGTCCTCGACCATCTGCCGCCGCCAGCCGTCCAGGCCCGCGTAGATCAGCACGGACGGGCTGGTGGTGCCGAGCAGGTCCTCGCGGGCGCTCAGCACGTCCGGGTCGACCAGGTCGCCCTGGAGGTGGAAGACCGAGCCCTGTTCGAGGCCCGCGCCCATCTTGTGCACCGAGGTGACGCACACGTCCGCGCCCGAGTCCATCGCCCAGGCGGGCAGGTCGGGGTGGAACGGCAGGTGCGCGCCCCAGGCCTCGTCCACGATGAGCGGCTTGCCGTGCCGGTGGCAGGCCGCCGCGATGGCCTCCAGGTCGGCGCACGTCCCGTACGGGGTGGGGCTGGTGACGAGCGCGCCGCGCGCGTCGGGGTGCTCCTCGAACCGGCGCGCGAACGCCTCGGCGGACGGCGGGTGCGCGAGGTGCAGGTCCGGGTCCCACTGCGGCTCGACCCAGATCGGGCGGACGCCGCTGAGGATCAGGCCGGACACCACCGACTTGTGCGCGTCCCGTCCGACCAGCAGCTTCTCGCCCGGTCCGGCGACCGAGAGCATCGCGCTCTTGACCGACAGGGAGCTTCCGCAGGTCGAGAAGAACGTGTGCTCGGCGTGGACGGCGTCGGCCATCAGCTCCTGGGCGCGGGCCAGGATCCCCGCCGAGGACCGGCGGTCGTCCAGGCCCTCGATCGCCAGGACGTCGGACCCGAACACCGCGTCGCCCAGCACCTCCCGCACCCGCGGGTCGGCGCCGCGCCCCTGCTTGTGGCCGGGCGGAGTGAACGGGACGTCGCCGCGCCGGTGGTAGGCGGCCAGCGCGTCGAGCACGGGAGCCTTCGAGTGATCCATGGGGCCGGGGTTCCCCACCCGTCCCGGTTGTAACGTCGGGCCTTCTCCGCGAAGGGGAGGTTCAGGTCACGCCGGGACGAGGTAGACGTGGCTCATCGCCGACCGGTGCTTGGACGCCGAACCGCGCCGGTCGGGCAGCCCGACCGCCGTGCCCTGGACCGCGCCTTCCTGGCCCCGCAGCCAGTCCACCCGCACGTAGGCGTTGACGACCGGCGCGCAGCCCGCCGTCCTCAGGACCTTGAAGTGCGGCGTGTACAGCGGCACCACGGCGTGGTGCACCCAGTACGGGATCGTCCTGGTGACGCTCTTCGTCGCGTCCGTGTGGCAGATCTTCGTATGCCCGGCGTTCCACTGGTTGACGACCAGCGTGAACCGGGCCGTCGAGGAGCCGTTCTTGTCGCAGCCGCGGGCCCGCTGGCACACCTGGTAGTCCACGTCGCCGAAGGCACTGAGTTCGCGGAGCCCGGACGGGAGGGCGGTCACGGGGAGCGCGGGCTGCCGCAGGGTCCGGCGCCTGGAGTCCACCGGCAGGTCGCCGTAGGGGATGTCGTATTCGAGGGGCTTGCCGTTCGCCGCGTTCGCGACCGAGTAGTCGGCGAACCGCAGAGAGCCACCCGCGATCCGCACCGAGGACGTCTGCGGATAGAGCGAGGCGATCCGCGCGTAGGTCGTGCACGTCGCCGTCGTGGCGGCCCCGGGGTGCACCAGGAACTTGGTCACGATCCAGTTGTCCTCCCACTGCGGGTTCTCGCCCGTTCCCGCGTAGAGGTTCTGGCCCATCACCAGGTTCTTGCCGCCGCCCCGCCACACGCACCGCACCTCGTTGTCCACCATCGACCGCACGCTGGCCGCGTTCGCGTGCAGCGACGAGACCACGTAGGCGGTCTGGTTCGCCTTCATCGCCAGCCGCACGGTGCCGAGCGCCACGACGTTGTGGTCGATCCCCGTCTTCGGCGGCCTCGGGCCGGTGAGCCGCTGCGTCCTGAACGTGACCGACGTCGCGGCGGCGGCCGCCGGGACGGCGTCCGTGGACGCCGGGACGGCGTTCCTGGACGCGGCCGTGGAGACCGCCGTGGTGACCGCCGCGGCGGCCAGACCGGCGGACGCGGCGCCGACCGCGCCGATGACGATTCGCTTCATGCGTGCCCCCTCGTTCGCGGGAGGAGCCTAGTCGCGGCGATTGGCCCGCGTGGTCCTTTTGGCCCGGCCCGGGTGTTCTCTTGGAGTGAGTCAGAGGACGCAGACGGGATGGGTCGCAGGGGGCAGCATCGGGGGCGGGCAGGGTGTCTGCTTGGGGGGGAGCGGGCGCCGGAGGGGTGCCCCACGAGGTCGCCGAGGCAGATGCGGGAGGTCGGCAGGACAGGTGCCGCAGGAGCGCGCAGTGACGCGGTACGAGGTCCACCGGAGGCGGTCCTCCCGTCCCGACACCGCGAGCCCCCTTCCCCGGGGAGGCTCGGAGAACGGACCCCCGTTGATCGACAGGAAACTCCCGGTGCGCCCCGAGGACTTCTGGGGCGCGCTCACGGCCGCGGAGCGTGACGCGCTGCGGGCGGTGGCACGGCCCAGGACGTTCCCCGCCCGCACGCCGCTGTGCCTGCAGGGCGACGAGTCGGACCACATCATCGTGATCGAGTCGGGCTGGGTGAAGGTCGCCTCGGCCACCGAGGACGGGCACGCCGTGGTGCTCGCCGTGCGGGGGCCGGGCGACCTGGTGTGCGAGAGCGCGGTGCTGGGCGCGCGGCACCGGTCGGCGACGGTGACGGCGCTGTCGGCGGTGCGGGCGCGGGTGGTGCCGGCGGGCCGGTTCACCGCGTTCCTCGACGCGCATCCACGGGTGTGGCGCCTGGTGAGCGGCACGTTCGTGCGGCGGCTGGACGACGCCGACCAGCGGGCCCGCGCGCACGTGGCGGTCCGCGGCGACCAGCGGCTGGCACTGCTGCTGGCGCACCTGGCCGAACTGTCGGCACGGCACGCCCCGCCCGCCCCGGACGGCGGCGTCGACATCGCCCCTCCCCTGTCGCAGCAGGAGCTCGGGTCGTGGATGGACGCCTCCCGCGAGACCGTCGCGCGGGGCCTCAACCGGCTGCGCCAGGAGGGCCTGGTCCGGACGGGCTGGCGGCGGATCACCGTCGTGGACCTGCCGGGACTGCTGGAGTTCGCGCACCGTCCCGCCGAGGACGACGAGTGACCACCTTTACGCTGTAGATCATCGACTGGGGTCGCACGCCCGCCCGGCCAGGCTGGCCGGGAAGACGGCGTCTCCCCGGCCCCCGGCCCGGTCATGGGCCGGGGGGGCCGGGCATGAGCCGCTCGGCCCGGTCAGGTGCCGCTCGGCCCGGTCAGGTGACCGACGTGTAGGCGACGACGCCGCGGCGCATCGCGTCCATCGCGCGGCGCGCGGTCTTGCGCAGGTGGCTGTTGGGCTCGGACGCGTCGGCGACCTGCCCGAGCAGGTCCAAGAGCTGCTTGACGGCGCGGACGAAGTCACCGGCGGTCATGTCGCCGTCCATCAGCACCTCGTCCAGGTCGTCGCCCTTGGCCCACCGGTAGGCGGTCCACGCGAACCCCAGGTCGGGCTCGCGCAGGAACGACACCTGGTTGTCCTTCTCCACCGCGTCCAGCTGCCCCCACAGCCGGACCATCCCGGCCAGGGCCTCCTGCACCGCGCCGCCGGGCGTGCGGGGCGCCGACGCGTCCTCGGGCTGCCGCGACTCGTACACCAGCGCCGACACGCACGCGGCGAGCTGGGCGTGGTCGAGCTTGTCCCACAGCCCCTCGCGCAGCGACTCGGCCGTCAGCAGGTCCAGCTCGTTGTAGATCCGGCCGAGGCGGCGGCCCTCCTCGGTGACCTCCCCGCCGTCGAGGTAGCCGAGCTGCTGCAGGACGGCGCAGACCCGGTCGAACGTGCGGGCGATCACCTGCGAGCGGCCCTCCACCCGGCGGCGCAGCAGGTCGGTCTCCCGCTCCAGCCGGAAGAACCGCTCGGCCCAGCGGGCGTGGTCCTCGCGCTTGTCGCAGCCGTGCACCGGGTGCGCGCGCAGCTCGGCGCGCAGCCGCCCGATCTCCGCGTCGTCCCCGGCCGGGGTGTCGCGGACGCGGCGCCGGTCGCGGGTGTCGTCCGACACCTTGTTGCGCAGCGTGGACGCCAGGTCGCGGCGCATCTGCGGGTTGCGGGGGCTGAACGACTTCGGCACCCGGATCCGGTCGACCGGCTCCACCGGCCGCGGGAAGTCCTGGATCGACAGCCGCTGCACCGACGCCCCGGCGGTCAGCACCAGCGGCGCGGCCCCGTCCGAGC
>NZ_JBFAOF010000604.1:0-4501 GCF_040675125.1 Spirillospora sp. NPDC049652
CTCGCCGCTCGCCCGGCTCACCCCGCGCGAGCGCGAGGTGATGGAGCTGATGGCGCAGGGCCGCTCGAACGCGGCGATCGCGCAGCAGCTCGTCGTGACCGAGCGCGCGGTCACCAAGCACACCGCCAACATCTTCGCCAAGCTCGACCTCGCCGTCTCCGACGACGACAACCGGCGCGTGCTGGCGGTGCTCGCCTACCTCAACAGCTGACCCCGGCCGGTCCCAGGGGGGGACCGTTAGGAGCGGAAGTTCACGCCGTTCATGGTCGGCTGGATCGTCCCCGCGGTGAAGGAGTCCGGGCAGAGCGGGAGCGGGCCGCGCGCCCCCGGACCGCTCACCTCGTTCCAGCCGTCGTGGACCTTCACACCGAAGCCGCCGATGCTCGGGCAGCCCGGCGTCGCGTCGTACTTCACGCCCTCGAACGCCGACGTCCCCGGCTTGAGGGTGATCGTCGTCCCGGCGCCGGGCATCTTGACCTGGGTCGTGCGGAGCTGCTGGTACCGGCCGGGCGTGCCCTTGCCGAAGGTCGCCCATCCGGGGGCCAGCGTGCACGCCCTGGCCGACTTGTTGGTCAGGATCAGCGTCGCGACGACGTGCCCGTCCTTGCCCCCCGGCTGCCGCTGCCAGCCCGCCCGCAGCTCCGCCGCCTTGCAGCGCGCGGCCGCGCCGCCGGTCTCGCCCGCCTTCACGTGCGACGGGACGGTCTCGGGCGTCGCCTTGCCCCCGGTCGTCCCCGGTCCCTGCGACGCGTCCGGCGAGGTCGTCACCTTCGACGTCCCGGACGCCGTGCTGCCCGCCTTGGTGTCCCCGCATCCGGCGAGGGCCACGGCCACGGCCGCCGCGCCCCCGGCCAGCGTGACGCTCATGCGAACGGTACGTGGCTTCATGGCGAACACCCTGCCAAAGCCGGTGCCCCGCCACAACCGCCGCTCCAGGGTCGGCCCGTCCGGGCGAACCGGCTCGGTCCCTCCGGGCGAACCGGGGCGGCCCGTCCGGGCAAGCCGGGCGGGCCCCTCCGGGCAAGGCGGGTCAGCCGGCCCGGGCGATCCGGGTCAACCGGTCCAGGTGAAGCGGGGCGGGCGGCGCTCCAGGAAGGCCGCGACGCCCTCGGCCACGTCCCCGCCCGCCGCCACCTCGTCCAGCCAGCCCTGGACGACCTCCTCGGCCGGGCGGTCGGCGGCGAGCGCGTCCACGATGTCCTTGGTGGCGCACTGGGTGAGCAGGGAGCGCGTGGCGAGCGTCGCGGCGAACTCCGCGACCCGCTCGTGGACCGTTCCCGCCGGGACGGTCTCGTCCAGCAGCCCGATCCGCAGCGCGTGCGCGGCGTCCACGAGCTCGGCCGAGAACAGCAGGTACTTGGCGGCGGCCGGGCCGACCAGCCGGACCAGCCGGGCCGTCGCCGAGAGCGGGTAGACGATGCCGAGCTTGGCCGGGGTGATCCCGAACCGCGCGTCCGCGGCGGCGAACCGCAGGTCGCAGGCCGCCGCGAGCTGGCAGCCGCCGCCCACGCAGAAGCCCTCGATCGCGGCCACGGTCGGCTTGGGGAACGCGGCGAGCGCCTCCTCGGCCAGCGTGGACAGGTGGCCCTTGTCGGGCCGGTTGATGTCGGCGAGCTCGGCGATGTCCGCGCCCGCGCAGAAGTCGCCGCCCGCCCCGGTCAGCACCACCACCCGGACGGACGGGTCCCCGGCCATGCCGTCCAGGAGCTCGGGCAGCTCGCGCCACATGTCCGCCGACATCGCGTTGCGCTTGGCGGGCCGGTCGATCGTGATCGTGCCCACGCCGTCCGCGACGCCGCCGCGCAGCCGTCCCCCGTCGCCCATGTGCGCTCCTTCCGCCCGTTCGCGCGCCATCGTACGGAGGCTTCCCTTCACCCCGGACGCCGGGTGCCGGGGGCTCCCGCGGGGTGACGCGGGATGTCTCGACGCCGGAGCCCTGCGGGCGCGGCCTCGGCGGCGGCCCTGGCACCGCCCTGGCGCAGGTAGGGCGGGAATGCACAGAACGCGGATTGTGCTGTACTGTCAAATCAGCGTCTCCGTTCGATACGGCGCTCCGGTCCGCGTCCAGCGTGATCGGGCCCGGGAGACGCGCACGTTCCCCGCCCCGGGCCTCTGAGCGCCCGGTGACAGCCTGTGCGGCCCCGCGCCGCCCGCAGCCTTCCAGGGAGCCGACTTTTCCGCCTGCCAGGCCAGGCCCTTCCTTTTCCCTCACTCGTTCCTCTCGCTCACGCGCCGCCGGAGAAGCGGCCGTATGAAGGGACCCGCATGACCACCACCACGGCAGAACACGCCGCCGTGCCCGCGCAGGCCGACCGGCGCCGCCGGACCCGGGCGCGCGCCGCGTCGGCCCGCACCCCCGCCCGCACCGACGGCCCCGCCGAGGAGGCCGGGACCAGCGGAGAGGACGCGCAGCCCCTCCCGGTCGTCCCGTTCAACGGGATCCTGGCCCTCCAGGACAACCGCGCCTTCGTCCGCACCTCCGGCTACCTGTCCGGGCCCGACGACGTGCACCTGACCCCTGCGCAGGTCCGCGACGCGCACCTGCGCCCCGGCGACATCGTCGTCGGCACGGCCCGTCCGCCCCGGTCCGCCCGGGAGCGGTACGCCACGCTCGCCTCGGTCGAGTCGGTCAACGGGCTGGCGCCCGAGGCCGCCGCCGGACGGCCCGAGTTCAACAAGCTCACCCCGCTGTTCCCGAACGAGCGGCTGCGCCTGGACACCGGCGCGATGATGACCCGCGTGATCGACCTGGTGTCGCCGATCGGCAAGGGCCAGCGCGGCCTGATCGTCTCGCCGCCCAAGGTCGGCAAGACCATGGTCCTCAAGGCGCTGGCCAACGCGATCACCACCGACAACCCCGAGTGCCACCTGATGATCGTGCTGATCGACGAGCGGCCGGAGGAGGTCACCGACTTCCAGCGCTCGGTCCGCGGCGAGGTCGTGCACTCCACCTTCGACCGGCCCGCCGACGAGCACATCACGCTCGCCGAGCTCGCCGTCGAGCGCGCCAAGCGGCTGGTCGAGCAGGGCCACGACGTGGTCATGCTGCTCGACTCGATCACCCGGCTCGGCCGGGTCTACAACCTGGCGGCCCCGTCCAGCAGCAGGATCCTCGCCGGCGGCGTCGCGACGACCGCCCTGTACCCGCCGAAGAAGTTCTTCGGCGCGGCCCGCAACATCGAGAACGGCGGGTCGCTCACCATCCTCGCCACCGCGCTGGTCGAGACCGGCTCGCGGATGGACGAGGTGTTCTTCGAGGAGTTCAAGGGCACCGGCAACATGGAGCTGAAGCTCGACCGGAGCCTGGCCGACCGCCGCGTCTTCCCCGCCGTGGACGTCGAGGCGTCCAGCACCCGCCGCGAGGACCTGCTCATGTCCCCCGAGGAGCTGGAGCTGAACTGGAAGCTCCGCCGCGCGATGTCCGGGATGGACAAGCAGCAGGCGATCGAGCTGCTCCTGGAGCGGATGAAGGGCACCAGCAGCAACGCCGAGTTCCTGCTCAGGATGCAGCAGGCGCTCTGACCCGCGGCGTCCTCTCCACCACGCTTCGAGACGCGGCCGGCCGGCCGCGCCCGGGTCAGCCGCCGGTGGAGGGCTCCGGATCGAACGACCGCAGGATCCGGTCGTAGAGGCGCGCTCCGGGGGTCCACCGCTTGGCGTGGGTGAAGAAGAAGAACTCGTACCCGGCGACGCGGCTGCGCAGGGCGTGCGAGCCGCCGCCCCGGTCCCAGGTGAACTCCCACTCCGCCGCGCCCGGCGCCAGATCCGGCGCGGACTCCAGGCGCAGCCGGTGGTAGCCGGGGTAGGTTCCCGCGCCGGCCGCGCGCCGCTCGTCCGCGCGCAGGCCGGACAGCGCGTCCCCCGGGGCCCGGACGATGGTCAGGCCCTCGCCGTCCGACGGATCGGCCCAGGCCACGCCGTTGGTGATGTGGTGCGAGCGCCAGTCCGCCGGGACCTCCACGCTGAACGCGCCGGCCGCGCGGTAGACGGTCGTCTGGTCGGACCCGCCCGGCAGGGGCTGCACCATCGACGAGGCGCTCTTGCTCACCGAGTTCCAGCGCGCCGACCAGGCGCCCAGCAGCGCGACCCCGGCGAGCGCGGCGCCGAGGCCGACCAGCGCCCCGAACCTGGGCCGCTTGGACGCCGGAATCGCCACGGGGTCGAGGTCGTCGACGGGTTCGTCCGGATCGCCGAGGTCGGTCGTCCCGGGGGCGCCGTCCGGGTCGTCCCGGCCGTCTTCTTTCGCCGGATCTCCTTTGCCGGGCGATCTCGCCGCCCTCCGCGCCGCCCGCGTGCCGGGGTCGCCGGGCTCGGCGGGTGAAGGAACTCCGGACGCACCGGACGGGTCGGGCAGCGCGTCGCGCAGCAGCCGCTCCACGGCCTCGGCGGTCAGGCGCTCCCGCGGGTCCTCACGGAGCAGCCCGGAGACGACCGGGCCGAGCCCCCGGGCGGCGCGCGGCGGCTCGTACTCCCCCAGGAGCACCGCGACCATCGCCGCGAG
>NZ_JBFAOF010000605.1:0-4497 GCF_040675125.1 Spirillospora sp. NPDC049652
GAGGAGGAGGCCCGGGCGGCGGCGGCCGACCTGCTCGACGAGGCGCGGGAGCGGCACCGGGAGGCGCTCCAGTCGGCCGAGGAGGTCGTGCGCTACGAGGCCGAGCTGCGGGCGGACCTGGACGGCCAGGTCGCCGGCCTCCGCGAGATCCTGCACGCCCTGGAGCGGCAGCGCGGCACCCTCCCGGGCCCGCCCGCCAACGGCCGCCCGCGCCAGCTGCTGATCCCCGTCCCCCCGCCCGAGCCCGAGGCGGAGGCGGCGGAGCCCGAGCACCATGAGACCGGGGAGGAGCCGACCTCCGACTCCGCCCCGGCGGCGGAGGCGGCGAAGGCCGACGCCGTGCCGGCCCAGCAGCGGGAGGCCGCTCCCGCCCGGCGACCGGAGACACGCTCGCCCCGGCAGCCGAACGCCCAACGAACCCCCGCCTAGGCTTCCCGGGCAGGCTCCTGCCTAGCTTTGTCCCGGAAGCAACCTCAACCACGCGCGCGAACGCGCTACCTGCACGGTGAAGCGAAGCCGAAGGCGAGCGCAACCGGGCAGATCGCGAAGCGATGCCGCGTTCGCCCAGACACGGTCACGTAGCGAGCCCCTGGGCGAGCGAAGTGGGCCGGGTCTCTATTTACGCTTCGCTTTCACTGTGCAGTCGAGGCGGGTCACGACGGTGCCGTCCGGGCCGGTCTGCAGCCGGTCGTGCTCGACGGCGCGCTGGACCTCCCACTCGGCGGGGTCGAGGTCGAGGGCGGTGACGACCTCGGCGGCGGTGGGCAGGAAGTTGTGGGCGTCCGGGGCCCACGGCGGCGGGCCCGCGTGCCCCTCGACCAGCAGCGTCCCGCCGGGGGCGACGGCGTCGCGCGCCGCGCGCAGGATCTCCTCGGAGACCGGCGCTGCGGGGGAGTGCAGGAACTGCGAGGTCACCAGGTCGAAGCGGCCCTCGGGGAACGACTCGGACAGGTCGCGGCGCTGGAACTCGATGGCGTCCGCGGTCCCGGTCTCCGCGGCGTGCTCGATCGCGCGGCCGATCGCGACGCCCGACACGTCCACGGCCGTGACCTTCCAGCCCTGCCGCGCCAGCCAGACGGCGTCCGCGCCCTCGCCGCAGCCGAGGTCGAGGGCCGTTCCGGGGGTGAGGTCCGCGACCTCGGCCACGAGAGCGGCGTTGGGTTCGCCGCTCCAGATGTGCCCGTGGCCGTGGTTGCCGTAGCGCTCGTCCCAGAACTGTTCGTTCGTCGGTTCCTCTGTCATGCGGCCAGCATCGCCAGCGCCCTCCGGAAAGGGCAAACTCCGTTGCGGTTTCGGCAACGGAGTCAGAGGGCGGTGTTCTCCTCGTCCATGTAGGCCAGGGGGTCGGGGCCGCCCGCTTGGATCACCGCGTTCCGGACGGTCTGGACGATGCGCTCGTGGCCCCGGCCGAGGCTCCACGTCCGGCATGTCCGGCCGGACGTGTCGCGGATCAGGAGCTTCGGCCATTGCGGCCCGGGCCCGCCGGGGTGGTTCTCCTGGAGGAAGCCGATGTCGGCGAGCCGGAACACGTGGGCGCCGAACGTCCGGTGGACGGTCAGGGTGTCCGGGCCCAGCGCGATCCGGCGGTGGAACGCCGCGCGCAGCGGGACGGCGACCAGCAGCACCAGCCCGAGGAGAGCCGGGCCGAGCGTGGTGGGTTCGGCCAGGCGTCCCGGGACCCCGCCGACGGCCGCGAGGACGACGACGACGTAGAGCACCGGGAGGGCGAGCGGCGCGGAGCGGAAGCCCGTCCAGGTCTCGGACACGGTTCCGGGCTCGGGGAAGGGGCCGGGGCCGGGAGCGGGGTGGGGCATGGGCTCAGGCACCGAGGTTCAGCTTCCGGTTGATCTCGCCGGGCGGCGGGACGTTGCTGTGGTCGTCCTCCTCGTTCTGCCCGAGCCCGGCGGCGATCTTGGTTCCGGCCGCGATCGCGCCGTCCTTGGGGTCGTACTGGAACGGCTTGGTCGCACCGCCGGCCCCGTTGAGGGCGGTGCGCGCGTCCCGGCCGTCCGACACCAGGTCGCGGCCGAGGCCGCCCGGGCCGAGGGCGCGGTTGCCGCCCTTGCCGGTCAGCTTCCACACCGCCGAGTTCCGCAGCGCCTTGAGCTTGGTGACGATCCGGCGGATGGCGTCGGCCATCTTCCGGAAGACGGCCAGCACCTTCTGGACGATCCGGGCGCCGCGGCTGGTCGCGACGGCGGCCTCGGCGGTGGTCGCGCCCGCGGCGGCGGCCTCGCTCGCGCCGAGCGTCGGGATCGCGGCGGCCTGCGCGGCCAGCCAGGTGATGATCAGCCACTCGACGAACTGCGAGATCAGGTCCTTGAGTAGGGACATCGCGGTGTCGCAGAGCGAGGCGGTGAGGGCGAGCAGGCCCTTGATGTCGCCGATCGCGGCGGCGGTGTCCCGCGTCCCCTGGATGAACTCCTCGATCCGCGCCTTGCCCGCCTCGCTGGCCGGGCCGGTCCAGGTCTCCAGGTCCTTGGCCAGGTCCGTGCCCATCTGGTCGGCGAGCGCGACCAGGTCCTTGCCGACCTTGTCCCACTCCTTGCGGTGGTCGCCGATCGCGCCGTCGTCGCCGGTGACCCAGGTGAGCATGTCGTGCAGCGGCTTGATCACGTCGATCAGGAAGCCGACCCCCGCGCCCACCAGCGCGCCGAGCGGGTCCATCCACGCGGTGAACAGGCCGTAGCCGAGGTCCGCGACGTCCCCGGCGATCGAGCTGTAGTCCTCGTTCTGGTAGTGCTCCCAGCCCTTGGCGCCCTGGCTCCACAGGAGGACGTTGCCCTGGCCCGCCTTGGCCGGGTCGTCGAAGATCTGCACCATCGCGCGGTCAGTCCTTTCCCGCCGGGCCCGGCTTGATCTCCGGGCGGTCGGCCTCCAGCGCGGAGATCTTCGCGAGGATCCGCTCGTTGGCGCCCGCGTAGTTGCGCGCGGTCGCCTCGATCCCGCCCTCGATCCCGCGCAGCGACCTGACCAGCAGGTCCAGGTGCTCGTTGACGTCCTTGGCGGCCTCGTCGTAGTGCGCGCTGAAGATCATGCCGACCGCGCCCCACTCGTGGCCGCTGATGTGGATGCCCTTGGCCGCGCCCTGGATCGTCATCGCCGAGTCGCTCAGCCGGTCCGCGCTCTCGGCGGCCGACAGCAGCTTCCCGACGTCGTGGGTGGTCTCGGTCATCGCCGCTCCTCCCGGTCGTCGCGCGGCGGCGCGGGCAGCCGGGAGTGGACGAGCGCCTCGACGTCCATTCCGGCGGGGGCGAGCGGCGCGACGGCCGCGGCCATCCGGCGGGACACGTCGGCGCTCGCCGCGGCGATGGTGCTCATCAGCGTCGCCGACAACTGCGCGGCGCTCTGCCGGAGCGCCCGCTCGCTGAGGTCGATGCCGGTGACGGCGCCGCCGGGGGCGACGGTGACCGTGACGAGGCCGTCCGCGGACTGCGCGGTGCTGCGCATCGCGGCGATCTGCTCGCGCATCTCCGCGTAGCGTTCGAGCTTCTCCGCGGCGTCCTTGGTCAGATTCTCCAAAGCCTTTTCGATGGCTTCGGGAGACTGGTCGAGCACGGTTCGCCCCCGGGGGGAAGGAGGGATGAGGCGTGAGAGCGTAGGCGATGCGTTAACCGCGTCGCAAGGTAAAGCCGAGCTTTCCGGCGGGCCGGAATGTGACGTGCAAAAGGCCGGAGACATGAAGGGGACGTGAATTCCCACCGGGTGCGAACGGTGCGGAAAGTCCGCGGGCCGCTCGCCGGATAGTCCCCGGGTCGGTTCCCGGGAGGTCGTCAGGCCGAGGTCAGGGCGGCGTCGACGGCCTCGGGGGCGAGGGTGTGGTCGAGCACCATGGCGGCGCAGCCGGTGAGGCCCGCGAGCTCGCCGAGGCGGCTCGGCTCGATCCGCAGGGTGCGGGTGGCGAGGGCGGTCGCGCGCCGGTAGACGACCTCGCGGACGCCCGCGACCAGCGGCTCGTACGCGGCGGTGAGGTCGCCGCCGAGGATGACGACGGCCGGGTTCAGGATGTTCACGGCGGCGGCGATGACCTCGCCGAGGCGGCGGCCCGCGTCCCGGACGAGCAGGACGGCCTCGGCGTCCTGCTCCTGCGCGCGCGACACGAGCGTGGGCAGGTCGGGGGCGCTGGACAGGGCGACGAGCGCCGCGCCTCCGGCGACCGCCTCCACGCAGTCGAGGTTGCCGCAGCGGCAGGTGACCCCGGGGCCGTCCGCGACGGGGACGTGCCCGATCTCGCCGGCCGCCCGCTGCGCGCCGCGCTGGATCCGCCCGCCGGAGATCAGGCCCGCGCCGATGCCGGTGGAGACCTTCACGAACAGCAGGTCCTCGACGCCGGGGTGGTGGACGCGGTGCTCGCCGAGCGCCGCGACGTTGACCTCGTTGTCCAGCAGGACGGGCACGCCGAAGCGCTCGGCCACCGGGCCGGTGTCCCACAGGTCGAAGTCGGCCGGGTCGGGCGCGCCGATCCCGACGCCGCGCACGGCCGAGGCGTCCAGCCCG
>NZ_JBFAOF010000606.1:0-4489 GCF_040675125.1 Spirillospora sp. NPDC049652
CGGCGGCCTCGGCGGACAGCACGGCGGCGATCCGCTCGGCGTCCTGCTCCAGCCCGGCGGCCTTGACGCCGCGGACGATCTCGTCGGTGTCCAGCTCGCCGGCGGCGGCCGCGGCGAGGGCGTCCGGCGGCAGGACGGGCTTGTGCTCCATGTTCACGATCACGCCGCCGACCGGGAGGCCGGCCTCGCGCAGGTCGTGGATGCCGTCCATCGTCTCCTGGACGGGCATCTCCTCCAGCAGCGTGACGAAGTGGACGGCCGTCTCCGGGCTGCGCACCACCTTCATCACGGTGTCGGCGTGGTTGCGGACCGGGCCGACCTTGGCGAGCCCGGAGACCTCCTCGTTGACGTTCAGGAACTTGGTGATGCGGCCGGTCGGCGGGGCGTCCATGACGACGGCGTCGTAGATGAACGCGCCGTCCTTGGTGCGCCGCCGGACGGACTCGGAGGTCTTGCCGGTGAGGATGACGTCGCGGAGCCCGGGCGCGATCGTGGTGACGAAGTCGACGATGCCGAGCTTGGTCATCGCCTTCCCGGCGCGCTTGAGGTTGTAGAACATCTCGAGGTACTCGATGAGCGCCTCCTCGGTGTCCACCGCGAGCGCGTGGACGTCGCCGCCGCCCGGGGCCACGGCGACCTTCCGCTCCTCGTAGGGCAGCGGCGGGACGTCGAAGAGCTGCGCGATCCCCTGCCGCCCCTCGACCTCAACCAGCAGTACCCTGCGTCCGCCCGCGGCCAGGGCCAGGGCCAGGGCGGCGGCGACGGTCGTCTTGCCGGTGCCGCCCTTCCCCGTGACCACGTGGAGGCGTACGCCGTCCCAGTCGGTGTCTCTCGCGCTCACCCGATCGACCATATCGTTCGCTCGGCAAGGACTTCAGAGCCCGGCTCCCGGGAGATAAGTGATCCCTGACACGATGGCGCTCCGGGTGCGGACCGTTGTCTCGGACGTGCCCACGCGGTTAGCTGGGAAACGCGAACCGGACGCCGGCCCGGCACGCCCGGTCAGCGGACCGGGCGCCCCGCGGCCGCCGGGCGGCCGGTCCGCCCGGGCCCGGGGGCCGGGCCCAGGGGCAGTTCGGCTGAAAGGTGGCCCGCCATGGCGGTGGTCCTCTTCCTCGTCATAGTGATCGCGGTCGTCGCGCTGATCGGGCTGGCGTCGTCGGTCCGGATCGTGCAGCAGTTCGAGCACGGCATCGTGTTCCGGTTCGGCCAGGTGCAGCGCGGCGGGCAGCTCCGCCCGGGCGCGGTGCGCAAGCCGGGCCTGACCGTGATCCTGCCGCTCGCCGAGCGGATGCAGAAGGTCAACCAGCAGACGGTGACCATGGGGGTGCCCGCGCAGGAGGGCATCACCCAGGACAACGTGAGCGTGCGGGTGGACGCGGTCGTCTACTTCCGGGTCGTGGACCCGGTGAAGGCGATCGTGAACGTGCAGAACTACGGCTACGCGGTGTCCACCGTCGCGCAGACCTCGCTCCGGTCGATCATCGGCCAGTCCGACATGCAGGAGCTGCTGGGCGAGCGGGAGAAGATCAACGCCCGGCTGCGCGGCATCATCGACAACATCACCCAGGATCCGTGGGGCATCCTGATCGAGCGCGTCGAGATCAAGGACGTGTCGCTGCCGGAGGGCATGAAGCGGTCGATGGCCCGGCAGGCCGAGGCCGAGCGGGAGCGGCGCGCCCGGATCATCACCGCGGACGGCGAGTTCCAGGCGTCCAAGCGGCTGGCCGCGGCGGCCGAGATCATGTCGCAGGACCCGGCGGCCCTGCAGCTGCGGCTGCTGCAGACCGTCGTGGAGGTGTCGGCGGAGAAGAACAGCACGCTGGTCATGCCGCTGCCGGTCGAGATCCTGCGGTTCTTCGAGCGCGCGGCGGGCGGTTCGCAGGCGGTGCAGGAGGCCGGCGCGAGCCGGCCGAAGCAGGACCTGAGCGAGCGGCTGGCGAAGGCCGAGCAGGACCTCGCCAAGGCCACCGAGCAGGCTCCGCCGATGGAGTCGGTCGAGGACGTCCCGCCCGTCATGGGGCTGGACGAGCCGCAGCGGCACGAACTGGACGAGTCCAAGAGCCCCGAGGAGGAGGCGCCGGAGCTGGCGCGTCCGGAGCACCCGAGGGGCATCGCGGGCGGCGACAATGGGCAGTCCGAGACCCGTCCTTCGGAGTAGCGAACGTGGCGGCCCCGATCGCCGGGGCCGCCACGATTCCGCCTGGCGGCCTCGTGCGCGCGTGACGGGCGAGCTTAGGCGGGCTGGCGTTCGTTGACGGGCTGCGTCGGCTTTGGCGCGTCCAGAGTCAGGCGGCGGACGCCCGGGGCGGCCAGTGTGCCCAGGCAGGACGTGGCCACCAGAACGGCCGCGACCAGTAGCGGAGCGCGCGGGCCCCAGATCGAGGCTGCCCAGGGGCCGAGCGAGTAGCCGAGGGGCGCGGCGGCGAGGGACAGCAGCCAGTCGTAGGAAGAGACGCGCGCGAGCGATTTGGCGGGGATGACGGCCTGGACGGTCGATCCCCATGTCGGGTTGAGAAAACCGAGGCCGCCCAAGGCCACCGAGTAGCAGGCCACGAAAACCGGGGCTGGAGCGAAGAACGCCAACGCGGTCAGCGGAATCGCGTAGAGGGCCAACCCCGCGTTGGCCACGGCCACAGGACGGCGCGGTCGGCAGCGTCCCGCTATCAGGGAACCGACGACGAGCCCGACCGCACCGGCTTCCGTGGTGACGATCCAGACGCTCTCGCCGCCAAGCCTCTGGACCGCGATGACCGGCGCGAGGGTGAGCATGGCGCCTTGCGCGCCGTTCCACATGCCGTGCGCGATGAGGCTCGTCCAGTACCAGTCGCGTGCGCGGACCTCCGCCCACCCCTGCCGCAGGTCCGCGACGAGCGAGGTCGCCGGTTCGTCGGCTTCCGCGGACTCGTGCCGGACGCGCGTGCACGAGAGCAGGGCCGCGCTCACTCCGAAGGACGCGGCGTCGAGGAGGAACGTCCAGCCGGGGCCGATCGTGAGCACGAACGTGCCCGCGATGGCCGGGCCGAGCAATCGGGCGCCGCCCGCGACGGTGCCCAGCAGCGCGTTCGCGCGCAGTAGCGCGTCCGTCGGGACGGTGCCGACGACCAGGGGCGACAGTGCGGGGAGCGCGAGTCCGGACGCCGCGCCGCCGACCGCCTGCGCGACGACGAGCTGCCACAGTGCCGGATGTCCGCCGAGCAGCAGCAGGCCGGTGCACAGCTGGGCCGCGCAGGCGAGGGCGTCCGTGGTGATCGCGATCGGGCGAGCACCGCGGCGGTCGGCGAGCACGCCGCCGAGGGGGAGCGCCACGAGCCGGGGGAGCATCGCCGCGGCGAGGACGATCGCGAGCGAGGACCCGGACCCGGTCACCCGCAGGACGGCGAGGGCCAGCGCGGCCGGGACGACGGCGTCCCCGGCCAGGGAGAGCGCCCGGGCGCCGAACAGCAGCCGGAAGTCCCGGCCCCGGAGGGGGTGTGTCATGCCGAGGGAGACTACTTCGACACAGAATAGTTCGTCAACGAATAATTCCGCTAAGACTGGTAGCGTGGCCGCATGCAGATGCGCGACCAGGTGGACGACCATGTGGACCGGTGGCTGCCCGTCCTTCCCCACCTCGACCCCGACATCGAAGGGGCCGTGACCCGCCTGCTGAAGATCGCCGGGCATCTGCGGCGGACCCGGGAGCGGGCCCTCGCGGACGGCGACCTGCACGTGCACGAGTACGACACCCTCCGGGCACTGGCCGGACGGGACGGCCGGGCCGCCCCGTCGCAGCTCGCGGCCGACCTCGGCATCGCGCCGAACTCGGTCACCGGCCGGCTCGACGGCCTCGCCGCGCGCGGCTTCGTCCGCCGGACGCCGTCCGAGACCGACCGCCGCCGCGTGATCGTCGAGCTCACCGAGGAGGGACGGGCCGCGTGGCGCGGCGCGATGTCGCCGGTGGGCGACGAGGAGCGCCGCATCCTCGCCGCCCTGGACCCGGACGAGCGCCGCCTGCTGTCCGACCTGCTCCGCCGCGTCATGATCCGCGCCAACGAGCGCTGACCCGGCTTCTCGTGGTCGGCGAGCGGGGTCAGGCGGGCTGGAGGACGAGGCGTCCGCGCAGACCGCCTTCGGCGAGGCGCACATGGGCCTTCGCGGCGTCCTCCAAGGGCAGTACCTCGGCGACTCGCGTGGTGATGCGGCCCGCGTCCGCGAGGGTGACCAGGTAGTCGAGCTGGGCCGTGTCCGCGTGGAACCAGACGTTCTGGACGCGCGTCCCCCGCAGGTTCGGAGGCACCACGTCGCCGCCGTTGACCGCGACGAACCCGCCCCGGTTCCGCAGGGCGTCCAGGGCGCGGATGCCGAGGCCGGCCGCGTCCAGGACGCCGTCCACACCCCCGGGGACCAGGTCCCGGACGGCCCGTCCGAGCGGCTCGTCGCGGCCGACGAAGTGCGCGGCGCCCGCGTCCCGCAGCGCCGCCTCGTCCGACGCGGACGCGGAGGCGAC
>NZ_JBFAOF010000607.1:0-4488 GCF_040675125.1 Spirillospora sp. NPDC049652
GAGGACGGCGGCGAACTGCCGCCCGGCCGGGACGGCACGCTGTACTTCGGCGACGGCCCCGCCTTCGAGTACCACGGCGACCCGGGGAAGACCGCCGCGTCCCGCGATCCGCGCGGCCGCGGCTGGACGACCCTGGGCGACGTCGGCCACGTGGACGGGGACGGCTTCCTGTACCTCACCGACCGGCGCTCGTACATGATCATCAGTGGCGGGGTGAACATCTACCCGCAGGAGGCGGAGAACGTCCTCGCCGTCCATCCGGACGTGGCGGACGTCGCCGTCATCGGCGTCCCGGACGAGGAGATGGGCGAGGCCGTCAAGGCGGTCGTCCAGCCGGTGGATCCGGACCGCGCGGGACCCGGGCTGGAGGCCGAGCTCATCGCGTACTGCCGCGACCGCCTCGCCGACTACAAGTGCCCGCGCACGGTCGACTTCCGTGACGGGCTTCCGCGTCATCCCACGGGCAAGCTGTACAAGCGCCTGCTGAGGGACGAGTACTGGAAGGGGCGCACGCCGACCGGCGCGGCGTGACGCGGGCGGGACGAGCGGGGCGGCGGAGGGCGGGAGAGGTAAGGGACTCTGCTCACGGCGGAACGGCCTGTGCGGCGGCCGTCCCGGCGAGCATGATCACCTCATGTCCCAAGAAATCACCGCACGACAGGTCGAGATCGAGGTCGGCGACTCCGGCCGGATGACCGCGTACCTGGCCCGCCCGGACGACTCGGCGGCGCGTCCCGTCGTGCTCGTCGGGTCCGAACTGTGGGGCCTGACCGGAGAGGTCCGCGCCATGGTCCGCCAGGTGGCGGAGCTGGGCCACGTCGCGGTCGCCCCCGACCTCTACCACCGCTCCGGCGCCGAGGGCGCGGCCGGGATGGAGGAGAACGACGCGAACCGGCAGCGCGGGTTCGCGATGATCGAGCAGCTCAAGCGGCACGAGGTGGCGGACGACCTGGGCGCCGCCCTCTCCTACGCGAGGGCGGAGGCGAACGGGGGCGTGAAGGCGGGTGCGCTGGGCTTCAGTCTGGGCGGGCACGTCGCCTTCTTCGCCGCGAGCCGCCTCGGACTGGACGCCGCCGCGATCTACTACCCGGGCTGGCTGTCGATCGCCGGGACGGCGCTGAGCCGCCCCGAGCCGCTTCTGGAGGTCACCGCACAGGAGATCGCCGACGGCGGTGGGCACGTCCTGCTGTTCTGGGCCGAGCTCGACCACGTCATCGACGCCGAGCAGCGGCGGAACGTCGAGGAAGGGCTCAAGGCGGCCGGAGCCCGCTTCGAGTCGGTCGTCTACCCGGGGGCCAAGCACGCGTTCTTCTTCCCCGGCCGCGAGATGTACGACAAGGACGCCGCCGAGGACTCCTGGGCCCGCGTCCGAGAGCTCTTCGCCACCGAGCTGACCTGAGCAGGTAGTGGAATGCGGGACGCCCCGCCGTCCGGCCCCCGAAAGGGGGCCGGACGGCGGGGCGTCCGTATGACCGCGGGCCGGTACTACCGGACCCGTCAGTGCATCGGCATCGGAGCTTCCGCCGGAGTCTCGGGCTTCCTGCGCGGCAGGAACAGCGCCGGGAGGAAGGCGAGCAGCAGCAGCGCCGCCGACCACCAGTAGGTGGTCTGGAACGCGTCCGCCATCTTGTGCGGGACCTGCGCCAGCATCTCCGGCGACAGCTTCCGCAGCGCGGCGGCCTGCTGCGCCTGGTCGCCGCCCGAGGGGAGCCCGCGGTCCTTCAGCTGGGTCGCGAGCAGGACGGCGATGAACGCGGTGCCGATCGAGCCGGCGACCTGCTGGATGATGTTCAGCGCGGTGCTCGCCCGCGGCACCTCCGCGTGCTGCAGCGTCTGCATCGCGGCGGACATCGTCGGCATCATCGTCATGCCCATGCCCATGCCCATGACGAACAGCGCGCCGCCGAGACCCCAGAACGAGGAGTCGACGGTGATCTGCATGGCGAACGCCGCCACGCCCACGACCACGGTGGCGAGGCCGACGAGCACGACCTTGCCCGGGCCGAGCTTGTCGGTCAGCTTGCCGCCGACCGGCATGGTGATCATCGCGCCGAAGCCCTGCGGGGCCAGCAGCAGACCCGCGTGCAGCGCGTTCTGGTGCCGGATCGACTGGTAGTACAGCGGCAGGATCAGCATCGCGCCGAAGAACGCGCAGGCGAACAGCACCATCGTGCCGGCCGCGGCCGCGACCGAGCGGCGCTTGAACAGCCGCAGGTCGATCAGCGGGGCGGTGTTGCGCTTGCTCAGCGCGTGCGCGGCGAACAGCAGGACCAGGACGGCGCCGCCGACCGTGGTGCCGAGCACGTCCGGACGGGCGAAGTCGTTCTTCTCCGCGCCGGTCGCCAGGCCGTAGATCAGCGCCGCGAGGCCCGGGGAGAGCAGGATCAGGCCGAGGAAGTCGAGCTTCTCGCCCTTGCCCGGCTGGTCCTTCTTCAGGATGCGGGCGGCGAGGACCACCGCGACGGCGCCGATCGGCACGTTGATGTAGAAGATCCAGCGCCACGACACGTCGTCGACCAGGTAGCCGCCGAGGATCGGGCCGAGGATCGGGCCGAGCAGCATCGGGATGCCGACGATGCTCATCACCTGGCCGACCCGCTGCGGGCCGGCCGCCTGGGTCAGGATCGTCATGCCGGCGGGCATGATCATGCCGCCGCCGAGACCCTGCAGCACGCGGAACGCGATCAGGGACGGCGCGTCCCACGCGGTGCCGGCCAGGGCCGAGCCCGCCACGAACAGGATGATCGAGATGATGTAGAGCCGCTTGGTGCCGAACCGCGAGGCGGCCCAGCCGGTGACCGGGATGACCGTGGCGAGCGCCAGCGTGTAGCCGGTCGCCACCCACTGGATCGTGGCCAGGTCGGTCTTGAAGTCTTCGGAGAGATGCCGGAGTGCGACGTTGACGACGGTCACGTCCAGGATGGACATGATCGCGCCCAGGACGACGACCATGGCCACCGCGAGCACGCCGCGGTCGAGACCTCCGCTCGAGGCGCCGGCCTCAGGAGGGCCGTCCGTCGTCCGAGGAGACGCGGGAGCGGTCAAGAGTTCTTCCAATCGTCTGGGCCCGCGCGCACGGGCGGCATGAACGGACACGGGGTGGTCCGGGGGGATCGACCGCGCCAAAATAGTGCAGTCACTGACACTTTCGCGAACCATTTAACTCCGCTGGTTCCCGGAGTATTCCAGCGACCTACGACACTTCCGGCTGCGTGCGGCGTCCTGGCACGTCGCGGCGCCTGCGGCGGAATGTGACCTTCGCAACACCCCCTCCCCTTCCTTCTCGAGAGTACGCGCGCGCTCGCGGAGCGTGCTCGTTCCGGCCCTCCTGAAACAACCGCCGATGCCGCGCCACTACCTGGTGATCGACGACCAGAGAGGAGCCCGGCCGATGAGGCGAAGGGCCAGGAGCGCGACCGCGCTCGCGGTGGTGGTGGCGGCGACGGCGGTGGTGCCGCCCGGTGCGGGGACGGCCGCGTTCGCGCAGGGTGCGGCGGCTCCGGGAGGCAAGGAGAACCTCCTGACGCTGGTGACCGGTGACCGCGTGCACGTCATGACGGGTCCGGACGGGAGGCAGCTCGTCCGGGCGGAGGCCGGGGCGGGACGGGAGAGCATCGCCTTCTACCGGAAGGCCCGGGGCGAGGAGCTGTCGGTCATCCCGTCCGATGTCGCCCCGCTGGTCGTGGCCGGCAGGGTGGATCCCGCGCTGTTCAACGTCACCCGGCTGTTGAAGGACGGGTACGGGGACTCGGCCAGGAAGGACATCCCGCTGATCGTCGGCGGGACGCCCGGCGCGCCGGCCGCGGCCCCGGCCGGGGTGAGCGGCGCCCGGCCGCTGGCGGCGCTGAACGGGACGGCGGTCACCGCCCGGAAGGACCGGGCGGCGTCCGTGTGGACGTCCCTGACCGGCGGTAAGCGGACTCTGGCTCCCGGTGTCGGCCATGTCTGGCTCGACGGCAAGGTCCGCGCGACCCTCGACAAGAGCGTCCCGCGGATCGGGGCGCCGGCGGCGTGGCGGGCCGGCTACACCGGCAAGGACGTCACGGTGGGCGTCCTCGACTCCGGGATCGACGCCACCCACCCGGACCTGGCCGGTGCCGTGGTGGCGGAGCGCGACTTCACCGGCAGCGGGAACGTCCGCGACGGCAACGGGCACGGGACGCACGTGGCCTCGATCATCACCGGGGACGGCGTCGCGGACGCCAGGTACCGGGGCGTCGCCCCCGATGCCCGGCTGGTCGTGGGCAAGGTCCTGGGCGACGACGGCTCGGGCTCCTTCTCGACCCTGATCGCGGGGATGGAGTGGATCGCGCAGCAGCACGTCCGCGTGGTGAACATGAGCGTCGGGGCGTGGATCCCCAGCGACGGCACCGATCCGCTGTCGGCGGCGGCGAACACGCTCACGGCCGGCACCGGCACGTTGTTCGTCATCGCGGCGGGGAACGACGGTGCGGACCGGGCGGTGTCGGCGCCCGGCCTCGCCGATGC
>NZ_JBFAOF010000608.1:0-4479 GCF_040675125.1 Spirillospora sp. NPDC049652
GTGCCGGCGGGCATGTGGTTCGTGTACGAGGACGTCGGGGTCAGCCCGTCCGGCGGGACGGGCCGGGGCGGCTCGCCGGTGTAGGACGGCAGGACGCGGGTCACCTCGGCCGGGAGCCAGTCGGGCGCCGGGACGCCCTCCTCCGGCTCCAGCGCCGCGAGGACCTGGCGGGGCGTCGGGCGTTCGGCCGGGTCCTTGGCGAGGCACTTCTCCAGCAGCGGGCGCAGGTCGTCCGGGCAGCCGTCGAGGTTCGGCTCCTCGTGCGCGATGCGGAACAGGACGGCGGTGTCGGGGCCGTCGCCGAACGGCGTGCGTCCGGTCGCGGCGAAGTGCATGACCGAGCCGAGCGCGAACACGTCCAGGGCGGGCGTCGGGTCCTGGCCGAGGGCCTGCTCGGGGGCCATGAACTGCGGCGATCCGATGCGCATGCCGGTCCGGGTGAGCGGGGTGGAGTCGGTGGCGCGGGAGATGCCGAAGTCGATCACGCGCGGGCCGTCCGCCGCGAGCAGCACGTTGGACGGCTTGAGGTCGCGGTGGATGACCCCGGCCGCGTGCACGGCGGCGAGCGCCTCGGCGATCCCGGCGAACAGCATGCGCAGCGTCGGGCCGGGCATCGGGCCGTGCCCCGCGACCGCCTGGGCGAGCGACGGGCCGGGCACGTGCGCGGTCGCCATCCACGGCATGGGCCCGTCCGGGTGCGCGTCGATGACCGGGGCCGTGTAGAGGCTCTGGACCCGCTGGGCCGCCGCGATCTCCTGCTGGAACCGGCGGCGGAACTCGGGGTCCTCGGCGAACTCGGGCCGCACGACCTTGATCGCCAGCCGCCGTCCGCTCTGCGTGGTGGCGAGGTAGACGCGGCCCATCCCGCCCGCGCCGAGGCGGGCCAGCACGCGGTAGCCGCCGACGAGCGGCGGGTCGCCCGCCTGGAGGGGCTCGAAGACCTGTGGGGGGTGCATGATCGGTTTGTATCCCGGCAGCCGTCCGCTGTCAGGGGGTCGGGCGGATCCGGGCCGATCCGGGCGGGCGGACGCGGCCGTCCGATTACCGGTCAGTAAGCTGCCGCGCATGGATTTCGCGACGGCTGACCTCATCGACGACTTCGGGGACGAGCTGCGTTCCTGCGAGACCCAGTTCCGCGACCTCGGCGGCCGCACGGCGTTCGGCGGACGCGTCGTGACCGTCCGCTGCTTCCGCGACAACGGCCTGGTCAAGAAGACCCTCGCCACGCCCGGCGAGGGCCGCGTGCTGGTGGTCGACGGCGCGGGCTCCCTGGCGTCGGCGCTGCTGGGTGACATGATCGGGGCGTCCGCGGTGGAGCACGGCTGGTCCGGTGTCGTGATCCACGGGGCCGTCCGGGACGCGGCGGCGCTGCGCGGGCTCGGCCTCGGGATCAAGGCGCTCGGCACCAATCCGCGCAAGTCGGCCAAGGACGGCGTGGGCGCGCTCGACGTCCCGGTCGAGTTCGGCGGGGTCCGCTTCGCGCCCGGCGACTGGCTCTACGCCGACGAGGACGGCATCGTCGTCGCCACCCGCGACCTCCTCGCCTGACAGAGCCGGCTGGACCGGTCAGGACGGCCCGGCCCGGCCCCCGCCGCCGCCTGCCGGGGGTAAACGGGCGTGGTGTGCCAGGGATGGGTCGGCCGGTTCGTCCGAAAAGGACATTGATCTTGGTGTGCGCCGGTTCCTAGCGTCGCAGGCGACCCCGGAGACATGAGGAAGCATGCGCGCGAAGAAGATCCTCCTGGCGCCCGCGGCGCTGGCGCTGGCGGCCCTCGGGCTGTCCGCCGTGCCCGCCGCCGCCCAGCCCTCGCCGTCCGTCCCGAAGCCGACCCCGAACCCGTGGCAGATGCGGCAGTGGCCGCAGACCCAGCCGTGGCAGCGCGACCAGCAGGTCCGCGCGGCCAGGGCCGGCGCGCCCGCCCCGATCGACCCGCAGAAGTACGAGCTGCCCGACACGATGACGTGGGACGACTACAAGCCCGTCCCCGGCACGAACTGGGCCGACCCGGCCCGCGCCGGATCGGTGAAGACGTTCAAGGGCGCGGTCGTCCTCGTCGACTACCCCGACGAGGACTTCGCCATCACCAAGCCGAAGAACTCCACGGTCTACGGCAACCCGACGTCGGTCGGCGACGTCCCGCGGAGCCAGGTCGCGCAGTTCTACCGCGACTTCCTGAACAAGCCGCAGCCCCTCAACCACGGCCACACCCTCCACGAGTACTGGATGGAGGACTCCGGCGGCCGGTACGGCGTCGACCTCACCGGCTTCGGCGCGTACCGCCTCCAGCACAAGAGCTACGAGTACGGCGTGGACGACTTCCAAGGCGGCACCGGGTGCCCGGCCGGCGACACGTGCGAACGCGACCTGCGCACGGACGCGACCGCCGCGTGGATCGCCGACATCGGCGAGGAGAAGGCCAAGCAGTACGACATGGTCTTCTTCCTCTCCGCCGGGCAGGACGAGTCGTCCACCTGGCAGGAGTTCGGCCAGATGAAGTTCCAGAGCAAGGAGGACGTGCCCCGGGAGTGGGGCTCGCCCGACCCGGCCCTGCCGAACTGGGTGAAGACCCGGTACGTCCCCTGGACGTCATGGAAGGCCGGCGCGAACCTGTGGCCGAACGCGATCCCCGGCAACTCCATCCAGGCGGAGAGCTCCGGGATGGCCGTGTTCGCGCACGAGTTCAGCCACATCCTCGGCATCGGCGACAACTACAACAACCCGTACTCCAACCCGCCGCGCCGCGCCTACTCGGGCCCGTGGGAGATGCTGAGCCGCGGCAGCTTCAACGGCCCCGGCGGCCCCCACAGCCGGTGGCTGATCCCGGCGACGGCGGGCGCGTCCATGGGCGCGCAGCACACGCTCCGCAACAAGATGAAGCTGAACATGGTGGACCCGAAGAACGTCCTCCAGGTGGACCGGGACACCCTCGCGTCCGGCGGCCTCGTCATCGCGAACGTGACCGCGCGCGAGGCCCAGCCCGGCGCGGACGGCCTGACCGGCGTCAACGTCAAGCTGGGCGCGGGCGGCGACAAGAGCCCCAAGTGCGACACGTCCAAGGACCCGCTGTGCGACGGCGGCGGCTACAACAACTACACGGTCGAGGTCGTCGACCGGATGGGCTTCGACTCGTTCACCCCGGACTCCGGCGTCCTGCTGTCCAAGACCAAGGACAAGGACAGCGCGCCGTTCATCTGGGTGAAGGACGCCCACCCCGAGGACATCGACAAGGTCGACTTCGTCCTGCCGGACGGCACGCCGCAGAAGATGACGATCGGTGACTACCGGCAGCTCTCGGACGCGCTGTTCCACGCGGGCAACGACTCCGGCAGCCAGTACGAGTACGTCGACCAGGACAACCGGCTGCACTTCTACGTGCTGAACCTCAAGCGCGACCGCAAGGGCGTCCTGTCCTACACGGTCGCCATCCGGTCGCTGGACGGCTCGGGCCCGCAGGCGCGCGGTGTCCGGCTCACCCCGGCCAGCGGGAGCGCGGCGGCGGGCGGCTGGCGCAAGTGCACCGCCGTGCTGCACAACACCGGCTCCGGTGGCACCGGGTACACGGCGTCCGACGTGTTCCGCCTGAAGGCCGCCGGCTCCGCCCGGGGCTGGACGACCTGGCTCCCGAACTCGCTCGCGACCGCGTCCAACGGGCGTGCGACGAAGGTCGAGTTCTGGGCGAAGCCCGGGGCGGGCGCGGACCGGCACGCGCGGATCTCGCTCTCCGCGACGTCCGAGTCCGACCCGGCCAAGACCTCTACCTCCACCTGCCACGTCTCCTAGCCTCCTGGTCCTACCGGCCTAGTCGGCCGTCACCGTCGCCGCCGGTTCCAGGGTGATCCCCGGGACCGGCGGCGACGCCGCGTTCTCGCGGCGGTCGAGGACGGACGCCCACACGACCGTCCCGAGCGCCCCGCACGCCATCGCGACGCCCACCCACGGGACCGCTGCGTACCCGAGCCCCGCGCTGACGACCAGTCCGCCGAGCCAGGGCGCGACGGCGTTCCCGACGTTGAACGCCGAGGTCACCGACGCCCCCGCCAGCGTCCGCGCCTCCCCGGCCGTGGCCTGCACGCGGACGTTCACCGCCGGGTTGGTCGCCATCCCGGCGACGCCCATCAGGAACACCAGCACGACCACCGCGGCCGGGTGCGACGCGGTCAGCGCGATCGCCGCCGATGTCGCCACGACCCCGCCCAGCCCGGCGTACAGCGTCGCGAACGGGTGGGCGTCGGCGACGCGTCCGCCGATCGTGATGCCGATCAGCGACCCGAGGCCGAACAGCGCGAGGACGAGCGGCACCCACCGCTCGCCCAGGCCGCCGGGACCGGTGAGCAGCGGTCCCAGGTACCCGAACGTCGCCATCATCGAGCTGAACGACAGGGCGGTCGTCCCGTACGCCACCCACAGCGCGGGGCGCGCCATCGACCGCAGCTCGTCCCGCACGCGCGGCACGGCCTTCACGCCGTGTCCGGAGCGGC
>NZ_JBFAOF010000609.1:0-4467 GCF_040675125.1 Spirillospora sp. NPDC049652
GGGGCACGAGATCGGCGACCACACGCGCGACCACCGCGACCTGACCCGGCTCGCCCCGATCCAGGTGCACACCGAGCTGCAGCAGACGCAGGACGCCGTCCGGAAGATCACCGGCCGGGCCCCGGCGCTGCTGCGGCCCCCGTACGGCGCGTCCAACGGAGTGGTCGCGGACGTCGCGCGCTCGCTCGGCCTCGTCCAGGCGCTCGGGAACGTGGACACCCTCGACTGGCGCGACCGGGACCCGCGGGCCGTCGCCGAGCGGGCCGCGGCCGGCGCGCGTCCCGGCGCGGTGATCCTCATGCACGACACCTACGGCACGACCGTGGACGCCGTCCCGCTGATCGCGGCGCGGCTGAAGGCCGAGGGGTACCGGCTGGTCACCGTGTCCGAGCTGCTCGCGGCCCGGCAGGTCCGGCCCGGCGACCGCTTCACCGGCTGGTGAGACCGGCCGCCGTGCGCGGCCCGGCGCGCGGCCCCGCGCGCGGCCCGGCGCTCCGCTCGGGAGCCGCGTCAGTGGAAGTCGCGTGAGCGGACGCGACCCGGGACGGGCAGCCGCCGCAACCGCGTCGCGCGGACGTTGGTGGCGCCGTCCACGCGTTCGAGCCGTCCGTTGACCAGGAGCGCCTGGGAGTCGACCGCGAGAGCGCGGTAGCGGGCGAACACCGAGGGCGGGCAGACCACGTTGATCACGCCCGTCTCGTCCTCCAGGCTCAGGAAGACGATGCCGCCCGCCGTCGGGGGCCGCTGCCGGTGCGTGACGAGCCCGGCGACGACCACGTTGGTGTCGTCGGCCTGTTTCGAGAGGTTCTCGAACGCGATCGCGCCGAGCTCGTCCAGCGCTTCGCGGACGTGCGCCATGGGGTGGGTGTGCGCGATGCCGGTGGACCACAGGTCCGCCAGCGTCTCCTCGACGGGCGTCATGGCGGGCAGCGAGGGGGCGACGGTTCCCGGTGTGACGCCTTCCAGCGCGTCCTGGCTATGCCCGGCGAGCGCGCCCGCCGCCCACAGGGCCTCCCGTCGCGACAGCCCGAAACAGCCGAACGCGCCTGCCGTCGCCAGGGCCTCCAGCGCCGCCGCCGACAGGGGGACGCGCCGGGCGAGGTCCTCCATGTCGCGGTAGGGGCGTCCGGCCGCGATCGCCTCGGCGGTCGCCGTGCCCAGATCGCGGACGCTCGCCAGACCGATCCGGATGGCGGGCTGGGGCTCGTCCGGCGCGTGCTCGTGCGCGCGCGTGGGCGCGACGGGCTCCTCCAGTGTGGGATGCAGGTCGCTCGCGTTGACGTCCACCCCGCGCACGGTGATGCCATGCCGCTTCGCGTCGGCGAGCAGCGAGTTCGAGCTGTAGAAGCCCATCGGCTGGTTGCGGATGATGGCGGCGGTGAACGCGGCCGGGTGATGCCGTTTCAGGTACGCGCTCGCGTACACCAGGTGCGCGAAGCTCTGCGCGTGCGATTCGGGGAAGCCGTACCCGGTGAACCCCAGGATCTTCTGGTAGATGTCCTCGGCGATGTCCTCCGGGATGCCGCGCTCCGCCATCCCGCGCATGAGGCGCTCCCGGAGCCGCTCGACGCGTTCGGGGGCGCGCTTGGCGCCCATGGCCTGCCGGAGCTGGTCGGCCTCGGCGGGCGTGAAACCCGCGCACGCGATGGCCAGCTCCATCATCTGCTCCTGGAACAGCGGGACGCCGAGCGTGCGCGCGAGCGCCGCCTCCATCAGCGGATGCGGGCAGGTCGGCGGTTCCAGGCCCTTGCGCCGCCGCAGGTACGGATGGACGGACCCGCCCTGGATGGGGCCCGGCCGGATCAGCGAGACCTGCACGACCAGGTCGTAGAAGCGGCGCGGCCGCAGCCTCGGCAGCGCCGACATCTGCGCCCGCGACTCCACCTGGAACACCCCGACCGTGTCGGCGTCGCAGAGCATGTCGTAGACCTGCGAGTCCTCCGGCGGGACGGACTGCAGGTCGTAGCTCTTGCCGTGGTGCGCGCGCACGAGGTCGAAGCAGTCGTGCAGGGCCGAGAGCATGCCGAGGCCGAGCAGGTCGAACTTCACCAGCCCGGCGGCGGCGCAGTCGTCCTTGTCCCATTGCAGGACGCTGCGCTTCTCCATCGACGCCCACTCGATCGGGCAGACCTCGCCGACCGGGCGGTCCGCGATGACCATGCCGCCCGAGTGGATGCCGAGGTGCCGGGGCAACCGCAGCATCTGCTGTGCCAGGTCCCGGACGGGCGCGGGCACCGAGGTCTCCGTGCCGACCGGGTCGCGCGGGTCGATGCCGCGCGACCAGGCGTCCTGCTGGCCGGGGGAGTGGCCGAGCGCGCGGGCGGCGTCCCGGACGGCCATGCGCGGCCGGTAGCTGATGACGTTCGCGACCTGGGCGGTGCATTCGCGCCCGTACTTGCCGTAGACGTACTGGATGACCTCTTCGCGGCGGTTGTGCTCGATGTCGAGGTCGATGTCGGGCGGTCCGTCGCGTCCGGGGGAGAGGAAGCGCTCGAACAGCAGGCCGTGCCGGACGGCGTCCACCCCGGTGATGCCGAGTGCGTAGCAGACCGCCGAGTTCGCGGCCGACCCTCGTCCCTGGCACAGGATGCCACGGCTCTTACAGAACGCCACGATGTCGTGGACGATCAGGAAGTAGCCGGGAAATCCCAGGTCTTCGATGATGTCGAGCTCTTTGGCGATCTGCGCGTACGCGCCGGGCATGTTCTCGTTCTCGGGCGTCCCGTAGCGTTCCAGGGCGCCTACCGCGACCAGGTCCCGCAGGTGGCCGGCCTCGGTCTTGCCCTCGGGAAGCGGCCAGTCGGGCAGCTTCGGCGCGACCACCGAGAAGTCGAAGGCGCACTCGGCGCCCAGGGCGGCCGTCCGCTGGAGCACGCCGGGGAAGCGGGCCAGGCGGGCGGCCATCTCCCGGCCGCTGCGCAGGTGCGCGGTGCCGCTCGCCGGAAGCCAGCCGACCATGTCGTCCAGGGAGCGCCGGGACCGGACGGCCGCCATCGTCTCGGCCAGCCGGGCCTCGGCCCCGGGCGCGGCGAAGTGCACGTTGTTGGACGCCACGACCTGCGCCCCGGCCTCCCGCGCGAGCGCGAAGAGCGCGTCGTTGCGGGTGTCGTCGCCCGGCTGGTCGTGGTCGATCAGCTCGACGAAGACGTTCTCCCGGCCGAACATCTCGATCATCCGGTGCAGTTCACGCGCGGCCGCTTCCGGGCCGCCTTCGGCGAGTGCGGCCGGCACGGGCCCCTTCCGGCAGCCGGTGAGCACGGCCCAGCGCCCCTCGTGCGCGTGCGCGAGGGCTTCGAGGTCGTAGACCGGCCGTCCCTTCTGGCCGCCCGCGAGCTGCGCCGCCGTGATGGCCGCGCACAGTCTCCCGTAGCCCGCGGGGTCGCGCGCGAGCACGAGCAGGTGCCGTCCGGCCGGGTCGGTCTCGCCCGCGCGCGGTGTCTCGATGCCCAGGCTGAGCTCGGCCCCGAAGACGGTGCGGACACCCGCCTCGCGGGCGGCCTGGGAGAACCGCACGGCCCCGTACATGCCGTCGTGGTCGGTCACCGCCATCGTGCCCACGCCGAGCCGCGCGGCCTCCTCCACGAGCCGCGCGGGGTCGCTGGCCCCGTCGAGGAAGCTGAATGAGGAGTGGCAGTGCAGCTCCGCCCACTCGACGTCGGGCGCCTCGCGCGGCGCGGCGCGCGGCGGCTTCGGCGGCGTGCCGCGTCTCGCGGACACGGCAGGCGTCGCGGGCGCGGCGGGCGACGGGTCGCCGCCGCCGTTCCACGTCAGTCGCTTCTCCAGCTCGGACCACGGGACGGGCGGGTTGAACCAGCTCATCCGCCGCCCCTCCGTCCGCTCCCGCTACTCATACGTCGCCTCCACGTGCCAGCGGCCTCCCTCGACGGCCAGCAGGTACGCGGTCCCCTCGGCGGTGGTGACCTGGAAGCGCGCGCGGCGGCGGGCCCGCTCGGGCTCCCACCAGCGCTCGGCCACCGGCCAGGGGCCCGTCCAGCCCGTGACGACCCCCGGGGGAGCCGCGCCGACCGCGACGTGGGCGGGCGGCCCGGAGACCGCGCAGCGCGCCGACACCCGCACCTCGGCGCCGTCCGGGGCGGTCACGGTGGCGGGCAGCGGCTCCGGCGGGACGACGGCCGGCGCCGGCGCCGGGACGCGGCCGGGCCACGGGCCGTCCGGGATCTCCCGCGGCGGCAGGTCGCCCACCGGCACCTTGATCACCTGCTCGCCGGGCCCGCGCCCGTCCACCAGGACCGGACGCGTGACACCGCCGTGCCCGAGCAGCGCCTGGACGCGGTCGGCGGCGCGGGAGACGCGCTCGTCCACCCCGCCGTGCCCCCACAGCGCGTCCTGGCTGCCCACGGCGGGCACGAGCTGGTCGGGGGCGAGCTCCAGCCAGACCACCCCGCCCCAGACGGCGTCCTCGTCCGCGCCGGGGGCGTCGGTCCGCCACGCGGAGAGCTGCCAGCG
>NZ_JBFAOF010000610.1:0-4461 GCF_040675125.1 Spirillospora sp. NPDC049652
GTACCACTCGGTGCCGAACGCGCGGCGGAACAGCGGGCGGGGCAGCCGCAGCAGCGCGGCGAGCGTCCGGACGGTGTCGCCGCCGGTGGCCTGGGACGCGTGCGCCGCCATCGCGGCCCGCTTGGCGGCGGCGTACCGGCCGACCCGGACGCGGTGGGTGATCGCGGCGGCGGGCGTGTACGCCCGCTCGAAGGACGCGACGTCCAGCGAGCGGGGCAGCAGCCGCAGCCCGGCCAGCGGGCGCAGCACCCGCAGCAGCAGGTCCCGGTCGACGGTCGCCTCGAGGACGACGGGTGTTCCGGCCATCGTCGCGGCCTCCGTCCCGACCCGGTGCACCTGGACATGGTCGGGGTGTCCATACCCGCCTGCGGGGTCGTAGACGACCAGCAGGTCGGCGGCCTCCCTCCGGAGCACCCCGGCCAGCTCGGCGGCGGCCTCCGCGACGGGCGCGCGGGCGAACCCGCCGGGGGCGTCCCCGTCCAGCCCGGAGTCCTCGTAGCCGAGCAGGACGACCCGCTCGCACCCGAGCGCCCGCGCCGAGGCGTGCAGCTCGGCCGTCCGGACGGCTCCGAGCCGGTCCCTCCGCGCCGCCTCCCCGTCCACCCCGTTCGCGCGGGTCGGAGGCGGGTCAGCGGTCAGGCCGCGTTCGCCTGAGGTGGCCACGACCAGCACGACGCGGTGTCCCTCGGCCGCGAGGCGGGCCATGGTGCCCGCCGTGAGCAGCGCCTCGTCGTCCGGGTGGGCATGGAAGAAGACACAGGTTCGTCGCACGGGTATCTAGATTCCCGGGGCGCGTGAAGCGTGCCCCTCCTCCAGGTCAAGGCTCGCCCATGCGCCCGCGCGGTAGGCGGGTCGCCGCAGGCGCCGCCCGCACGGTCATGGGGTGCGGATTCTCCATGTCAGCGACTGTTTCCCGCCCCGGCTCGGCGGTATCGAGGTGCAGGTCGACGAGCTCGCGCGGGCCCAGCTCGCGGCGGGCCACGACGTCGCCGTCGCCACCGCCACGCCCGCCCCGCCCGGGACCGGCCCGGCCGCCGGGCCCGGCGAGCCGCCGTTCCCGGTGGTCCGGCTGGTCGCGCCGGTGCCCTGGGAACTGCCGGTCGGACGGTCGCTCGGGCCGCTGCTGGAGGAGTTCAAGCCGGACGTCGTCCACGTGCACGCGGGGGCCGTGTCGCCGTTCGCGTGGCGCGCCGTCCACAGCCTGGGGACGACGGAACCGCCGGTCGTGCTGACCGTCCACAGCATGTGGGGGCCGGTCAGCCGCGCGGTCTACCGGACGCTCGTCCCCGGCTGGGCGCGCCGGCACGGCGGCGGGCTGGTGGTCACGACCGTGAGCGAGGCGGCGGCGCGTCCGATCCGCGCGGTCGTGGACGGGCGGCTCCCGGTCCGCGTCGTGTCGAACGGCATCGACCTGACCTCCTGGAACGCCGAGGCGCCGGCGCCCGCCCCGGGTGCGGACCCGGCCCCGCCCGGGGTCGAGCCCTTCGCGCCGGACGGGACGCCGCACGTGGTCGCGGTCGGCCGGCTCGCCCCGCGCAAGGAGCCGGTGAACCTGCTGCGCGTGCTGCGCGAGGCGGCGTCGGCCGCGCCGCTGCGCGCGACGATCGTCGGGGACGGCCCCGCCCGCCCCCGCATGGAGCGGTACCTGCGGCGGCACGGGATGACCGGCTGGGTGCGGCTCACCGGACGGCTCGACCGGTCCCGGGTGCGGACGGTCCTTGCGGACGCGGACGTGTTCCTCGCCCCGGCGTCCCGCGAGTCGTTCGGGCTCGCCGCGCTGGAGGCCCGGCTCGCGGGCGTGCCGGTGGTGGGGCGGTCGGGCGGCGGCGTCGCCGACTTCGTCACCTCCGGGCGCGAGGGACTGCTCGCCGCGACGCCCCGGGAGCTGGCGGCGGCGCTGGCGCGGCTCGCGTCCGACCCCGCCCTGCGGGGCCGGATCGCGGCGCACAACCGGGCCACCTCACCGGTCCGGTGCTCGTGGCCCGCCGTCCTCGCGGCCTTCGACTCCTGCTACGAGGCGGCGTCGGCGAAGACCGACCTCGCCCACTTGTAGTCGGACTTGCCGACGGCCGTCCGCTGCACCTCGGCCACGATCCGCACCTCGCGGGGGAGCTTGTACCCGGCCAGCCGCTCGCGGCAGTGCCCGACCAGCTCCTCCAGCGTCGGGGACGTGCCCGGGCGCGGCGCGACGACGGCCGCGACGCGCTGCCCGAACCGCTCGTCGGGCAGCCCGACCACGACGACGTCGTAGACGTCCGGGTGGTCCTTGAGGGCGACCTCGACCTCCTCGGGGTACACCTTCTCGCCGCCGGTGTTGATCATCAGGGAGCCGCGGCCGAGCAGCACGATCGTGCCGTCCTCCTCCAGCTCGGCGAAGTCGCCGGGCACCGACCAGCGCACCCCGTCCGCGTCGGTGAAGAAGGTGGACGCGGTCTTCTTCGGGTCGTTGTAGTACCCGACCGGGATGTGCCCGGACCGCGCGAGCTTGCCGATCTCCCCGGGGCGGACGGGCTTCAGGTCGTCGTCCAGGACGGTGATCCCCGGCTTCATCATGAACCGGGCGGTGCCCTCCTTGCCGCCCACTGACGGCCCGCACGCGCCGGTCTCGGACGCACCGTAGTTGTCGAGGAAGACGACGTTCGGCAGGTGCTCCTTCAGCTCGTCCTTGGCGCCCTCGGTCAGCGGCGCGCCGCCGGAGGCGATCGCGAACAGCGACGAGGTGTCGTGGTCGCCCGCCGCCAGCTCCCTGGCGACCGGGCGGGCCATCACGTCCCCGACGATCATCAGGACGTTCGCCTGCTCCTCGGCGAGCAGCCGCAGCGCCTTGGCCGGGTCGAACGCGTGGTCGGTGTAGAGGACGACCTTGGCCCCGCTGAACAGGCCCATGAACGCGACCCACTGGCCCGCGCCGTGCATGACGGGCGCGCAGTCGAGCACCGCCATCGCCGGCTGCTCGGCGTTCGCGGCGAGCGCCTCGGGGCTGGTCACCGGGTCGCCGAGGACGTTCCCGCCGCCGAGCGCGCCGAAGAAGATGTCCTCGCTGCGCCACTCGACGCCCTTGGGGTAGCCGGTCGTCCCGCCGGTGTACATGATGTACCGGTCGTCGTCGGACCGCTCGGGGAAGTCGTCGTCGCCGGACACCTCGCCGAGCGCCTTCTCGAACTCCACCGCGCCGGGGACCTCGGCGTCCGAGCCGTCCTCGATGACGACCAGGTGCCGCAGCCGGGGCAGGTCGCCGCGGATGTCGGCGACCTTCGCCAGCAGGGACCGCTCGGCGACCAGCGCGACCGCGTCGGAGTCCGACAGGACGTGGTGCAGCTCGGCGGCGACGTACCGGTAGTTCACCGGGATCGGGACGGCGCGGATCTTGAAGACGCCGAGCATCGTCTCGATCCACTCGGCGCGGTTGTAGGAGAGGATCGCCACGTGCTCGCCGGGCCGCACCCCGGCGGCGTCCAGGTGGTGCCCCACCCGGCTGGCCCGCTCGTTCAGCTCCCGGTACGTCCGGCGCTGGTCGCCCGCCACGAGCGCCGGCCTGTCCGGGCCCGCCTCGGCCAGGATTTCCAGGAGATCCGCCAGGTTGTAGCTCCGCGCCATGGCCACACGTCCTCGGGGTGGGGTGTACCGGGTGCCCCCGATGATTTACCGCGACCCGGCGTCCGCTCAATAGCTATGGACGCCACGTCTAATGAGATGGGTCACAACAGGAACACCCGCCCACTCTCCCCACAGAGCCGGCCGAAGCGCAAGTATTCGCAGGTCAGCGGCCGATCAGGAGGGGTGGCCCCGGCCGGGCCGGCGGGACCCCGCAGACCCTTCCCCCGAAGGGATCCGCGTTCTTACACCGCTCTTATCTGGGAAAGGGCATGCTGAGCCGTAACGATTAAGTATCAGACGGGGGTAGCGGTGAGCGCAGGCGCAGTGGCGTGGACGCCTCCGACATGGGAGGAGATCGTCGACCAGCACTCCACGCGGGTGTTCCGGTTGGCGTACCGGCTGACGGGGAACCGGCACGACGCGGAGGACCTCACCCAGGACGTGTTCGTCCGGGTGTTCCGGTCCCTGTCGTCCTACTCGCCGGGGACGTTCGAGGGCTGGCTCCACCGCATCACCACCAACCTGTTCCTCGACCGCGCGCGCCGCAAGCAGCGCATCCGGTTCGACGCGCTCGCCGAGGACGCCGACGAGCGCCTCGCGGGCCGCGAGCCGTCGCCCGCGCAGACCTACGACGACCGCCACCTCGACGCCGACATCCAGGCCGCGCTCGACTCCCTCGCGCCCGAGTACCGCGCCGCCGTCGTGCTGTGCGACATCGAGGGCCTCACCTACGAGGAGATCGCCGCCTCGCTCGGCGTGAAGCTCGGCACCGTCCGCAGCCGCATCCACCGGGGCCGCGCGCAGCTGCGCGTCGCGCTGGAGCACCGCCGCCCGGCCGGGGCGGGCTCGGCCGGGCGGCGGTGC
>NZ_JBFAOF010000611.1:0-4457 GCF_040675125.1 Spirillospora sp. NPDC049652
GGCGCGGCCCGCCGAGCGCGGCGACACCGAGCAGGTCCGCCGGATCGGGTCGGCGCTGCTGACCTGGGTCGTGCTGGCGATGGTGCCGCTGTCGGCGCTGCTGGCGCTGACCGCGCGGCCCGTGATGGAGCTGCTGGTCGGCGGCACCGGGGACGGCTGCGTGCGGTCCGACATCGTGCGGGTCGGCGGGGACATGCTCGCGATCATGGCCCCGCAGATGGTGATGTACGGGATCGCGGTGGTGCTGTACGGGCTGCTGCAGTCGCACCGGCGGTTCGTCGCGCCCGCGCTCGCCCCGCTGGTCTCCAGCGTCGTCGTGATCGTCGTCTACGTCGTCTTCGCGCCGCTGGCCCGCGGGTACCAGAACGACCTGGCGGGCCTGCCGCTGTCGGCCGAGCTGGTGCTCGCGATCGGGACGGCGATGGGCGGCGTGGCGATGGCCGCGACCGCCGGGGTCGCCGCGTGGCGGCTGAAGCTCGGGCTGCGTCCTTCACTGCGGTTCCCCGAGGGGGTGGCGCGGCGCGTCCTGCGGCTGGCGGCGGCCGGCCTCGCGACGGTCGCGGCGCAGCAGGTGTCGGCGCTGCTGGTCGTCCGGCTGAGCTACGAGGGGACGCGCGGCGCGCTGAACCTGTACCAGTACACCTGGGCGATCTTCCTGCTGCCGTGGGCGATCCTGGCGGTGCCGATCGCGACCAGCGCGTTCCCGATGCTGTCGGCGCGGACCGACGAGGAGCACCGCGCGGAGTTCGACAGGATCACGGCGCGGACGACCCGCGCGGTGATCCTGGTGTCGTGCGCGGGCGCGGCGGTGCTGGCGGCCGTGGCGCTGCCGGCGTCGGCGGTGTTCACCTGGAAGGTCGCCGGGACCGACCCGCAGCAGCGGATCGTGATGGCGCGGGCGGTGCTGGCGTTCGCACCGGGGCTGCTCGGATACGGCCTGGTCGCGCATCTCGGCCGTGTCCTGTACGCCTGCCACCGGGGCCGGATGGGCGCGATCGCGACCGTGACGGGCTGGCTGGTCGTGATGGTCGCCGATGTGGTGCTGGTCGCCACGGTCGACCGGGCGTGGGTGGTGGCGGCGCTCGGCCTGGGCAACACGGTCGGGATGACGGTCGCGGGCGTCCTGCTGCTGGGGACGCTCATGCGCGCGCGGGGGGCCGGGGCGCTGGAGGGCATGCCGCGCGCGCTGCTGTCCGGGCTCGCCGGGGCGGTCGCGGGCGGGGCGGCCGGGTACGCGCTGTCGTCGTGGTTCGGCACGGGCCACCGGCTGCTGGACGTGGGCGTCGGCGTGCTGTCGGCGGCGGTCGCGGCGCTGGTGTTCGTGGCGGTGGTGTTCGTGATCGACGGCCGCGACCTGCGGGCCGTCCTGACGCGGAAGGTCATGCGTAATGGGGGCTGAGCGAGACGGCCTGGCCGGGATCCGGGTGGCGCTGGTGCTCGGGACGAGCGCGGGCGGCGTCGGACGGCACGTCCGGTCGGTGGCGGCGGGCCTGGTGGAGCGCGGGGCGCGGGTCGCGGTGTTCGGCCCGGCCGCCACCGAGGAGCTGTTCGGGTTCACCGGTGTCGGCGCGCGGTTCGCCGAGGTGGACCTTGCCGACCGGCCGCGTCCGGTCAGCGACGCCCGTGCGGTGGCGCGGCTGCGGGGGCTGCTGCGGGACGCGGACGTCGTGCACGCGCACGGCCTGCGGGCGGGTGCGCTCGCGGTCGCCTCGTGCGCGCGCGTCACGCCGGGCCCGCTGCACATGGGACGTGGGCCGGTACCTGTGGTGGTGACGCTGCACAACGCCGTCATCGCCGGGGGACGCACTGCCGCGATCTACGGCGCGCTTGAACGGGTCGTCGCGCGCGGGGCCGCCGCCGTCCTCGGGGTGTCTCCCGATCTGGAGGAGCGGATGCGGGAGCTGGGGGCGCGCCGGGTGGGGCACGCGCTGGTCCCCGCGCCCGCGCACGGACCCGTGCCCGGGCCGGAGGTGCGCGGACGGGTCCGTGCCGAACTGGGCGTGGGGGAGCGCCCCCTGCTGGTGACGGTGGCCCGGCTCGCCGAGCAGAAGGGCCTGCCCGCGCTGCTCGACGCGTCCGCCGGATGGGGCCGCCGCACGCCGCCGCCGCTCGTCGCGATCGCCGGGGACGGCCCGCTGGAAGAGCGGCTGCGCGCCCGGATCGAGGACGAGGACCTGCCCGTCCGGCTGCTCGGCCGCCGCGCGGACGTGCCCGCGCTGCTCGCCGCCGCCGACGTGGCCGTGCTGCCGAGCCTGTGGGAGGGGCAGCCGCTGGTCGTCCAGGAGATCCTGCGGGCCGGGCGGCCGCTGGTCGCGACCCGCGTGGGCGGCGTTCCGGGGATGGTCGGCGAGGACGGGGAGGCGGCCCTGCTCGTCCCGGCGCAGGACCCGGAGGCCCTGGAGAAGGCGGTGAGCCGGGTGCTGGACGATCCGGCGCTCGCCGTCCGGCTGGGGGCGGCGGCGGCCCAGCGCGCGACCGCGCTGCCGACCGAGGAGGACGCCGTGAGCCGGCTGACCGGGCTGTACCGGGAGCTGGTCCTGCCGTAGCCCGGCGGGCCGGTTCCGCCGTCGCCCGGCGGGACGGGTGGTGCGCGGCTGGCGTGCGAAGGCCGGCGGCGCCGAGATTCTTGGCCCCCGCCTGCGGGAATGCGGCGTCCGTGTTGTACCGTTAAGCCCAAGGTGGAGGGGAGTATCCCTGCGCGCGGTTCCCGTCAGTACGGGCGGTCCACACCGTCCCGGGTTCCGCGGTCCGGCGCCTCGCGCGCCCGGCGGGAGAGACCTCCGGCAGTCTCGCATGCCGGAGGACCCGAAAAATGCACGTGACACCCACGGTCTGGGCACTCACACTGATCGGCCTGGTCGCGATCATCGCGGTCGACCTCTTCGTCATCAACCGCGACGAGAGCAAAGAGTTCACGACGCGCCGGGCCGCGTTCTGGTCGTGCGTCTACATCGGGATCGCGGCCCTGTTCGGCGTCGGGGTCTGGATCTTCTCCGGCGGCACCTACGCGGCGCAGTACTTCGGCGGTTTCGTCACCGAGAAGAGCCTGAGCGTCGACAACCTCTTCGTCTTCATGGTGATCCTTGCCAGGTTCGCCGTGCCCCGGCACGCCCAGCACACCGTCCTGATGGCCGGCATCGTCATCGCGCTGGTGCTGCGCGGCATCTTCATCGCGGTCGGCGCGGCCGCCATCGCCCAGTTCACCTGGGTCTTCTTCATCTTCGGCGGGTTCCTGATCTGGACCGCGTGGGGCCTGGCCCGGGAGAAGGACGAGGAGGCCGAGTTCAAGGAGAACGCGCTCCTGCGCTGGGTCCGCAAGGTCCTTCCCGTCCGGCAGGACTACGCCGGCAACAAGATGCTGGTGCGCAGCGGCGGCCGGTGGGTCGTCACCCCGCTGATGATCGTGATGGTCGCCATCGGCAGCACCGACGTGCTGTTCGCGCTCGACTCCATCCCCGCGATCTTCGGCCTGACCACCGAGCCGTACCTGGTCTTCACCGCCAACGCCTTCGCCCTCATGGGCCTGGTCCAGCTCTACTTCCTGCTGGAGGGCCTGGCCGCCCGGCTGGTCTACCTCGGCAAGGGGCTGGCGTTCATCCTCGGGTTCATCGGGGTGAAGCTGGTGCTCCACGCGATGCACGAGTACGGCCTGGACTGGGCCCCCGAGATCCCGATCTGGCTGTCCCTGTCGGTGATCGTGGGAACGCTGGCCGCCGTCACCGCGGCCAGCCTGCTCACCGAGCGGCGGCGGGCCGCGCGGGACGCGGTGGAGTCCGGCAGGCGGTGAGAGTAGGGTCACAGCCGCGGAAGAACAGAACTCCGTTCTAGAATCGGAGTCGACCCAGCGGTCTGAGAGAAGGTGACGCATGGCCATCGGGCTGACCGAGGAGCATGAGGCCCTCGCCGAGTCGGTGCGCGGTTTCGTCGAGCGCTACGTCCCCGAACCCGTCGTACGCGCGGCCCTGGAGGCCGAGGCGGAGGCGCGGCCGGAGTTCTGGCCGGCCCTGGCCGAGCAGGGCCTGCTCGGCCTGCACCTGCCCGAGGAGCACGGCGGGCAGGGCTACGGCCTGCTGGAACTGGCGGTGGTGCTGGAGGAACTCGGCCGCGCCGCCGCGCCCGGCCCGTTCCTGCCGACCGTCCTCGCGAGCTCGGTGATCGCCGCGTCCGGCAACGCCAAGGTCCGCGCCGAGCTGCTGCCCGGGCTGGCCGACGGCTCGGTCACCGCGGCCGTCGCGCTCGGCGGCGGCCTGACCGCCGTCCGCGACGGCGAGACGCTGCGGGTCACCGGCGCCGCCGAGACGGTGCTCGGCGCGGCCCTCGCCGACGTCATCGTGCTGCCCGCCGGGGACGAGTGGGTCGCGGCGCCGACGCGCAGCGCGTGGTCGTACACGTCCTGGTAGTAGGGCACCAGGGGTGGCCCGACGATCCGCAGGTCGCGGCGGAGCAGCGTGTTGAGG
>NZ_JBFAOF010000612.1:0-4451 GCF_040675125.1 Spirillospora sp. NPDC049652
GGCGCCGGACCAGCGGCGCGGGGCACCCGCCACGAGCCCCCGCACGGGGTTCCGGCACCGTTCCGGCGTGGGACTTGGCGCGAACGCGCCCCCGCGCGGTAAGCGTGCAGTAGAACCAGACAAACGACAGCGGCAGTAGCAGAAGAGGGACTTACCAGTGACGAAGGCACCGACGCGCCTGTGGGGCGGCCGGTTCGAAGGCGGCCCGTCGGACGCGCTCGCGCGGCTCTCGGTGAGCGTCCAGTTCGACTGGCGGCTCGCCCCCTACGACCTGATGGGCTCGCGCGCCCACGCCCGCGTGCTCAACCGCGCCGGCCTGCTCACCGACGACGAGCTCGACCGCATGATCGGCGCGCTCGACGACCTCGAGGAGGCGTGCCGCAAGGGCGACTTCCGGCCCGCCGTCGCCGACGAGGACGTGCACACCGCCCTCGAACGCGGCCTGCTCGACCGCCTCGGCGCGCTCGGCGGCAAGCTGCGCGCCGGCCGCTCCCGCAACGACCAGGTCGCCACCGACCTGCGCCTCTACCTGCGCGACCACGCCCGCCAGATCGTGTCCCGGCTGGTCGAGCTGGAGACCGCGCTGATCGCCCAGGCCGAGCACAACCTCGGCGTCGCCGCGCCCGGCATGACCCACCTGCAGCACGCCCAGCCGGTGCTGTTCTCCCACCAGCTGCTCGCCCACGTGCAGCCGCTCACCCGCGACATCGCCCGGATGCGCGACTGGGACAAGCGCGCGGCCGTCTCACCCCTCGGCTCCGGCGCGCTCGCCGGCTCGTCCCTGCCGCTCGACCCGCAGGCCACCGCCGCCGAGCTCGGCTTCGACTCCGCCGCGCCCAACTCCATGGACGCCGTGGCCGACCGCGACTTCGTCGCCGAGTTCCTCTTCGTCACCGCGCTGGTCGGCGTCCACCTGTCCCGGCTCGGCGAGGAGATCTGCCTCTGGGCCTCCCAGGAGTTCCGCTGGATCGAGATGGACGACACCTACGCCACCGGGTCGTCGATCATGCCGCAGAAGAAGAACCCCGACGTGGCCGAGCTCGCCCGCGGCAAGGCCGGCCGCCTCATCGGCCACCTCGTCGGGCTGCTCACCACCCTCAAGGGCCTGCCGCTCACCTACAACCGCGACCTGCAGGAGGACAAGGAGGGCGCCTTCGACGCCGTCGAGACGCTCCTGGTCGTCCTGCCCGCCATGTCCGGGCTGATCGCCACCATGCGGATCAACACCGAGCGGCTGGAGGCGCTCGCCCCCGAGGGCTTCGCCCTGGCGACCGACCTCGCGGAGCTGCTGGTCCGGCGCGGCGTCGCCTTCCGCGACGCGCACGAGATCGTCGGCCACCTCGTCGTCTGGTGCCAGGTCAACGACAAGGACTTCGGCGACCTCACCGACGACGAGCTCGCGAAGGTGTCCCCGCACCTCACCCCGGACGTGCGGGAGGTGCTGAACGTCCCCGGCGCCCTCGCGTCCCGCAAGGCGCACGGCGGCACCGCGCCCGACCGCGTCCGCGAGCAGCTGGACGCCCTGCGCGCGCAGGTCAACGAGCACGCGGCCTGGGCCTCGGGCAACGACTCCTGAGCCCCGGCGACGACCCCTGGACGCGGTCCCTGGCCGCCCGGCCGGCCCCGGACCGCGCGCGATCATCGTCCGCGCGCGGTCCGGGGGCCGGTACGGTGGAATCCGGCCGAACCGGGACGATCATGGTGGGGGAATGGACGGAGCACCGCTGCCGAGGGACTTCTTCGACGCCCCCGTGGAGACGATCGCGCCGCGCCTGCTCGGCAGCGTCCTGGTCCACGCCACCGACGAGGGAGCCGTCGCCGTCCGCCTGACCGAGGTCGAGGCCTACGCCGGCCCCCGGGACCCGGCCTCGCACGCCTACCGCGGCCAGACCGCCCGCAACGCCGTGATGTTCGGCCCGCCCGGCCACGCCTACGTCTACTTCACCTACGGCATGCACTACTGCGCCAACCTGGTCTGCGGTCCCGCGGGCACGGCCTCGGGGGTCCTGCTGCGCGCCGGAGAGATCGTCGGCGGCGAGGAACTGGCCGTCGCCCGGCGCCCCCGCTCGTCCGTCCGCGACCTCGCCCGGGGCCCCGCCCGGCTCTGCAACGCCCTCGCCATCGCCCGGGCGGAGAACGGCCTGGACGTCTGCGACCCGGACGGTCCCCTGCGCATCCTGCCCGGCGACCCCGTCGACCCCGCGGCGGTCCGCTCGGGACCGCGCGTCGGCGTGAACGGCGGCAAGGACACGCCCTGGCGGTTCTGGATCGACGGCGACCCGACCGTCTCCGCCTACCGCCCGCACGTCCCCAGGCGGCGCCCGGCGGCACGCTCCTGATCCGTCCGCACGCAGGTCAGGCCCGCACGCCGCCCGGAACCCCCTCAGCCGAAGCCGAATATCGTTAGCCTGTGCACCGTTCATCGGGAACGCTGGTGAACGTAGGAAATAGCAAGCCGGAGACGAGGGAGACCGTGACCGACATCCTGGACGATCTCGCATGGCGCGATCTGATCGCGCAGTCCACCGACCTGAGTGAACTGCGGGCCCTGCTCGCCGCGGGGCCGGTCACGCTCTATTGCGGGTTCGATCCGACGGCGCCCTCGCTGCACCTCGGCAACCTCATCCAGATCCTCACCCTGCGCCGCTTCCAGCGGGCCGGGCACCGGCCCATCGGCCTGGTCGGCGGGGCCACCGGCCTCATCGGCGACCCCAGCGGCAAGAGCGCCGAGCGGGTGCTGAACACCGAGGAGACCGTCGCGGGCTGGGTCGAGCGCATCCGCGGCCAGATCTCCAGGTTCCTGGACTTCGACGAGAGCCCGACCGGCGCGACGATGGTCAGCAACCTCGACTGGACCGGCCCCATGTCGGTCATCGAGTTCCTGCGGGACGTCGGAAAGCACTTCCCGGTGAACAGGATGCTCGCCCGCGAGACCGTCAAGGCGCGGCTCGAGTCGTCCGGGATGAGCTACACCGAGTTCAGCTACGTCCTGCTGCAGTCCATGGACTACCTGGAGCTGTTCCGCCGGCACGGCTGCGTCCTGCAGACCGGCGGCAGCGACCAGTGGGGCAACCTCACCGCCGGCGTCGACCTGATCCGGCGCGTCGAGGGCGGCACCGCGCACGCGCTCACCACCCCGCTGCTCACCAAGGCGGACGGCTCCAAGTTCGGCAAGACCGCCGGCGGCGAGACCTACTGGCTCGACCCCGAGCTGACCTCGCCGTACGCCTTCTACCAGTTCTGGATCAACGCCGACGACCGGGACATCGAGAACTACCTCAAGGTCTTCTCGTTCAGGTCCCGGGAGGAGATCGAGCAGCTGGTGAAGGACGGCGCCGAGCGTCCCGCCGCCCGCATCCCGCAGCGCGCGCTCGCCGAGGAGATGACCACGCTCGTGCACGGCGCGGACGAGACGGCCGCCGCCATCGCCGCCTCCAAGGCGCTGTTCGGTCAGGGCGAGCTCCGCGAGCTGGACGAACGGACCCTCGCCGCGGCCCTGTCGGAGGTTCCGCGCACGGAGGTCCCCGCCGGTGACCTGCCGCCCGTCGCGGACCTGCTCGCCGCCTCCGGACTGTGCAAGAGCAAGTCGGAGGCCCGGCGTGCGATCGCCCAGGGCGGCGCGTACGTGAACAACGCGAAGGTCGAGTCGGACGACGCCGTCCCGTCCGCCGACGACCTCCTGCACGGCCGTTTCCTGGTGCTGCGCCGAGGCAAGCGCAACATCGGCGGCGTGGAGGTCGTCCGCTCCTGACCTCGTACGACGAAGGCCCCATCCGTGATCACGGGTGGGGCCTTCGGTATGCGACGGGGAAAAGCTCGGTAGATTCACGTCACAGTGCGGTCACGGGGAACGCCGCGAAAGCGCCCACAGCCCCTCGTGCACAGGCTCTGAGCTGGAACTCTCCGGTCGTGGCCGCTGATTTGACGGTCTTGCCGACCGGATCTAATGTTCTACCTGCCCCAAGGGGAGCGGGACGCCGACAAGGCGGCCGGCCCAAGGGGACCCCCGAACCGACACAGAGCGCCTCGGCGTTCGATGTCGCGCAGGTGGGCACTCGAAACGGACGAAGTTGTACGAATCGGACGGATCGGGTAAACTGGAGAGGTTGCCACGGAGCGAGGTTCACGGAAGTGAACGGAGCGCGTGGGTGTCCGTTTCTTGAGAACTCAACAGCGTGTTAAAAGCCAGTGCCTTTATAGATCAGGCAAGGCCTGATCGCCCCGTGCTCTGGACCTTCGGGTTCGGGGTGGGGATTTCTTTGAGGCAAGCAGCCCCTTTGGGGGTTGTTTTGCTGGGATCTTCGGATCCTCCTTCGGGTTTGGCAGGTCCCGGGTTCGCCCCTGGGGTTTGTCGTATGGACCTTGATGGAGAGTTTGATCCTGGCTCAGGACGAACGCTGGCGGCGTGCTTAACACATGCAAGTCGAGCGGAAAGGCCCCTTCGGGGGTAC
>NZ_JBFAOF010000613.1:0-4435 GCF_040675125.1 Spirillospora sp. NPDC049652
GGCCTTCCCCGAGGGGCCCGGCGCTTCCCGGGGGCCGGTCGCCGACGGCAGCGGAGAAGGCCGCCGCGGCCGGGACGCGCATGGCGGAGCGGTCGTCCTCGCACCGGACCTCGACCGGTCCCAGAATCCCTATCCGCACGTCCCGATTGTCCATGAAAAAGGAGACACCCCCGGCGCGCGGCACGGCGCGCCGGGGGTGTCGTCACCCGGAGGCGGACGGAGCGTCCGCCGTGAGCTGCGTCAGGAGGCCCGCTGCCTGGGCTTGGCGTCGTCCAGCGCGGCCAGCTCGAAGTCGGCGCGCGGCTGCTCGACGGTGGCCAGCGAGACGGTCTCGCGCTTGAGGAACAGCGCGAGCGTCCAGTCGGCCAGGACGCGGATCTTCCGGTTCACGGTCGGGACCATCAGGCCGTGGTAGGTCCGGTGGAAGAACCACGCCGGCCAGCCCTTGAGCTTGAACCCGAGCGGGTTCGCGACGCCCTTGTGCAGGCCGAGGCCGGCCACGGCACCGAGGTTGCCGTGGACGTACGGCTTCAGCGACTTGCCGCGCAGCGAGCGGACGATGTTCGCGGCCAGCACCTTGGACTGCCGCAGCGCGTGCTGGGCGTTCGGCGGGCAGAACATGCCCTCCTGGGTGAGGTCCGGGATGGCGGCGTTGTCGCCCGCGGTGAACGCGCGGACCATGCCCTCGATCGTGAGGTACTCGGTGCCCTTGATGCGGCCCCGCTCGTCCAGCGGCAGGTCGGTGTGCCGGACCACCGGGGACGGCTTGACGCCCGCGTTCCACACCAGCGTCCCGGAGGCGAAGCGGCTGCCGTCCGACAGCTCGATCTCGCCGCCGACCGCCGACTGCAGGAAGGTCTTCAGCTTCACGTCGATGCCGCGGCCGCGCAGCTGCTCGGCCGTCCACTTGCCCATGTCCGGCCCGACCTCGGGCAGGATCCGGTCGGTCGCCTCCACCAGCACGAACCGCAGGTCCTGCGGGGTGATCTTGCGCATGTACCGGGTGGCGTCGCGGACCATGTCCTCGACCTCGGCGACCGCCTCCACACCCGCGAAGCCGCCGCCGACGAACACGAAGGTCAGCGCCTTGCGGCGGATCTCCACCTCGTCGGTGGACTCGGCGACCTCGAGCTGCTCCAGCACGTGGTTGCGCAGGTGGATGGCCTCACCGACGGTCTTGAGGCTGAAGCCCTCCTCGGCCAGGCCGGGGATCGGCAGGATCCGGGGGACGGCGCCGGCGGCCATCACCAGGTAGTCGTAGTTGATCCGCTCCGGCGGTCCGGCGAGCGGCTGCACGATGGCCCAGCCCTCGTCGTGGTTCAGCTCCGTGACCCGCGCCTTGCGCACGGTGCACTTGGGCAGCACCCGGCGCAGCGGGACGACGACGTGCCGCGGGGAGATGTTCCCCGCCGCGGCCTCGGGAAGGAACGGCTGGTAGGTCATGTACGAGTTGGGGTCGACGACGGTGACCTTGACCTCGCCCCGCTTGAGTTCCCGCTTGAGCTTCTTCTGAAGCCGCAGAGCGGTGTACATGCCCACGTAGCCGCCGCCCACGATCAGGATGTGGGGAGCGCCAGGGGTGCCCTCGGCGGTCCTGGCCATCGCGGCCTCCTAGTTTCACGCTCGGCTTGTGAAGGTATTCACAAGCTACCTCCGGGTTTGCACTGCCATGAAGCAGAACAAGGCAAAGAAGGACAGATGTTTCCCGAGCGGCAAACTTAGGCCGTTGTGACGGCGTGAAACACGTCACGTCTTTCCGATCCTACGGGATCCGTAGGACTCAACTCACATCGGCGCGGTCACCGGGGCCGTCGCGCGCGGCGGCGTTCCCGCAGCGCCGAAAGACCCGATCCACCCCGCCGGAACCCCTAGGGTTGGGGCCGGACGTGGAAGGGGGCGCAGGCCTGGGCTCGCGCACCGCCAGACGAAGGGAAACGCGGTGGAGCGCGGCGTAGCATCTCGCCCGGGAGCGTATCGACGATGAACAGCCTGTCTCCGAAGCGACGCAGCCACATGAGCGACGACGCCGGACCCCGCCCGAACGACAACGCGCGCCTCGGCACGCCTGCCGGTGCGGGCCTCGGCGCGCCCGCCGGTACGGGCCTCGGCACGAACGCCGGTGCGGGGTCCCGCGCGGACGCGTCGGCGCGCCGGTCTCCGAGGCGCGGACGGCGTCTCGCCGCCGCGGCCTCCGTCGCGGCCGTGGCCGTGGGCCTGTCCGGCTGCGGCCTCATCGGGCAGCCCCAGAACAAGAGCGCCGAGCTCTCCGAGTGGTTCACCGTGACCAGCCCCGTGTTCCGCGATGGCGGCGACTTGCCCGCGCGGTACGCGTGCGCGACGTACTCTGGATCCGCCGCACTGGGCAAGACCCCGCCGCTGCGCTGGTCGGCGGGAGGCGTCCGGACCGCCCAGTCCTATGCGATCGTGGTGGACGACCCGGACGCCGCCGGCGGCACCAACGTCCACTGGGTGGTCGCCGGGATCGACCAGGCGCAGCACGAGCTGGTCGAAGGCGGGCGGCTCGGCACGATGGTCGAGGCGCGCAACACCGCGAAGAAGGTGGGCTACACCCCGCCGTGTCCGCCGAAGGGCGCGCGGCACCGGTACCGGTTCACCGTCTACGCGCTGGACACGAGGGTCCCCTTCGCGAACGGGGCCACGCTGAAGGACGCGCTGGGCGACATCGCCAAGCACACCGTCGGGCGGGGCCGCATCACGGGGAACTTCGGCGACAAGTAGACGCGTTCCCCCGGAGACCCTCGGGTCACCGGGCTGCGCTGAGAGGCGCGGACCCCGCGGGGACCGAGAGACAAGGGCGTACCGGACGGCCCGAATCGGCCATTCGAGACGCATCGGGTGAGGGATTATGTGCGCGAAAGGTGTGACAACGGTCATAGCGGTCGGACAGAATCGGCTAGGGTCCGCCGGGAACCGACCGCGCACGATGATCGGGACCGACCCGCGGTCCGCGCTGGCGACTGACGCCGGGCCAAGACAATGGGTGGTGGCATGACTTCTACAATCGTGGTCTTCGGCCTCGTGCTGGTCGTGGTCCTGGTGGTCGTCCTGGTCGTCCTGGGACTGCGCGCCCGGGGCGACGGCGGGGACGCCGACGACAACTGGACGGCCGACAACGAGCAGCCGCGCGACCGCGGTCGCGGAAGGGGCCGCCGCCGCGCGCCCGAGCCGCAGGCCGGCGAGTACGACGACGGTTACGAGCCCGGTTACGACAACGCCGGTTTCGACAACGGCGGCTTCGACGGCGACCAGGGCTTCGAGCCCGGCTTCGACCGCCGCGTGGCCGGCCCGGGCGGCGACGTCCCGGTCGCGGGCCAGCCTCCGATGGCCGCCCCCACCGGCGCGCCGGCGCCTCCGCCGCCCGGCGCCCTCGCCGGTCCGGGTCTCGCCGGTCCCGGCGGGCCGGGTGGCCATGGCGGGCCGGGCGGCCCCGGTGCTCCCGGCGGCCTTGGCGCTCCCGGTGGCCCTGGCGGCCTCGCCGGCCCCGGAGGGCCCGGAGCCCCGGGCGGTCCCGGCGGGTTCGGCGGGCCCGCGTCGCAGACGCAGCAGGCCCCGCCGCCGCAGCCGGCCGCCGCTCCCTCGTCCCCGCCTCCCCCGCCGTCCGGGCAGTCCGGCGACGAGATGGGCGACGACGACTACTGGGCCACGATCACCTTCGACAAGCCCAAGTTCCCCTGGCAGCAGAACAAGCGGGACGACATGGACGGCGCCGACCCGTCCGCCGACCCGCTGCACGCCGGCGCCGCCCCGCACGGCGGCCAGCACCCGGGCGTCCCGCAGGGCGGCCCGGGCGACCAGTTCGGCGACCCGTACGCCGACCACGGCGCGCCCGCCGACCCGGGCAACCCCGGGATGACCGTCACGCTCGGCGCGGACGGCGGCATGAACGGCCCCGCCGGCACCGGCCCGCAGGGGCTCCCGTCGCCGTTCGGCCCGGGGTCCAGCGCCCTGTCGAACGAGCCGCCGGCCAGCCCCTTCGGCGCGGACCCGTCCGCCCCCTTCGGCGCGGACCCGTCCGCGACCGCGCACGACCCGCTGCCCGTCTACGACCACGGCAACGCGCAGTCCCCGTTCGGGGCGACCGGCGAGCAGCCCGCGTTCGGCGCCGGCCAGCAGGACCAGCACGTCTACGGCGAGAGCTCGTCGTCCGGCTTCGGCGACGGCTCCGGGTTCGGCGACGCTCCGGGCTTCGGTCAGGGCGACCCCGGGTTCGGGCAGAACGACGGTTCCGGGTTCGGCCAGTTCGGCTCACCCGGTGACCAGCCCGCGTACGGCACGCCCGACAGCCAGCAGCCCTCCTACGGCGCCACGGGCGGCAACGTGGGCGGCGGCACGGGCGAGCACCCGTCGCCGTTCGGCAACGACCCCTCGCCGTTCGGCAGCGACCCGCTGAACGCGCGTCCGGGCCCCTCCGGCG
>NZ_JBFAOF010000614.1:0-4432 GCF_040675125.1 Spirillospora sp. NPDC049652
ACGTGTTCTCCGATCACGTCCTGCTTCATGCCCGCCGATCCGGCGGGCATGCGGGCGGCGCGGGCGGGCGGCCGGACGGCGGTGCCCGGCGGCGGGCGCGGCGCCGGAGGGGGAGCCCGGATTATGCCTGTATGGATGCTTCTGAGGTAGATTCGCGGGCGCTGCGTGCAAAGTAGACATTTGGGGGAATGTTGACGCTGGACACCGTCGCGCCCGGGCTGACGTCCGGCCGCTGGGCCATCGATCCCGCGCACTCGGAGATCACCTTCACCGTCCGGCACCTGATGACGACCGTGCGCGGGACCTTCCCCGACTTCGCCGGCGAGGCGCACATCGCGGACGACCCGTTCGCCTCGTCCGCGCGGGCCGAGATCACGCTGGCCTCGCTCGACACCCGCAACGCCGAGCGGGACGCGCACGTCCGGTCCGCCGACTTCCTGGACGTCGAGCGGCACCCGGTGATGAGCTTCACCTCCACCGGGGTCGAGCCCGCCACCGTCGGCCGCCGCGCGCGCACGCCCCGCTTCCACGTGGACGGCGAGCTGACCGTGCGGGGCGTCCGCCGCCCGGTCCGGATGCTGTCGGAGTTCCACGGCGTCAGCGAGGACCCGTGGGGCGGCGTCCGCGCGGGCTTCACCGCCACCGCCGAGATCAGCCGCCGCGACTTCGGCATCGAGTTCAACATCCCGCTCCAGGGCGACAAGGTCGTGCTCGGCGACGCGATCGCCATCCAGCTGGAGATCCAGCTGGTCAAGACCGCCTAGCCGGGCCCCTCAGGACGAGGCGGACGCGGCGGCCGAACCCGTGTGGCGGCACAGCGACAGCAGGTCGCGCGCCGGCCCCGCCGGGCGCGTTCCCGCAGGCCAGACCGCCCGCAGCGGACGCGAGAGATCGAGTTCGCGGACCGGGACGTCCACCAGCCGGCCCCGGGCCAGCTCGTCGGTGACGGCCAGCTCGCTCACCACCACCGGCCCCGCCCCGGACACCGCCGACCCCTTCAGCGCCGTGGTGGACGCCAGCTGGACCATCGGCGGAGCGGCGCCCCCGTGCGCGGCGAGCGCCCGGTCGAGGACCTCGCGCGTCCCGGACCCCTCCTCACGCAGGATCAGCGGCGTCGTCGCCAGTTCCTCCGGCGTGATCCCGAACCGGCGGCGGGCCCAGGGGTGCCTGGGCGCGACCACGACGACGAGCCGGTCCGTGGAGACGACCGCGCCGCTCAGCCCGGCGGGTTTGCGCGCGCCCTCCACGAACCCCAGGTCGGCCTCGCCCGCGCGCACGAGCTCGGCAACGGCGGTCGAGTTGGCGGCGCGCAACGTCACCGCGGTGTCCGGGCGCGTCTCGCGCAGCGCCACCAGCCAGCCCGGCATCAGGTACTCGGCGACGGTCAGGCTCGCCGCCAGGCGCAGCCGCCCGTCCCGCCCCTCGCGCAGGGCCCCGACGCCCGCGTCCAGGGCGTGCGCCGCGTCCACCACCTGCTGGGCCCACTCGGCGACCAGCGCACCCGCCTGGGTGGGGCGCGAACCGCGCGGCGAGCGCTCCAGCAGCGGCATGCCGAGCTGCCGCTCCATCGACCGGATCCGCGCGCTTGCGGCGGGCTGGGTGACGCCGAGCTCGGCCGCCGCGCGCCCCACGCTGCCCAGCCGGACGACCGCGAGCAGCAGTTCGAGAGCGGCCAGATCGGGGACGCGGTGGGACAACGGCACGATCCCAGTCTAACCCGGCCATAAGTTTCGTTTATGGCCCCATAGGGCCGTGACCACTACTGATCGCCTCCGGGCGGCGGCACTCTCGAGGCATGGGGATCACCGTCGCACCGCCGCAGCGGGTCATTCTGGGGGAGCTCGACCGTCCGGCCGAGGCGTTCCGCCACCTCGGGCCGAACTGGTACGCCGCCGTCATGGGAACGGCGATCATGGCGAACGGGGCGAACGCGCTGCCCGTGCCGGTCCCCGGCCTGCACCGGGCCGCGGTGGTGTTCTGGGCGCTCGGACTGGTGATGCTGGTGGCATTGATGGCCGCCCGGCTCGTCCACTTCGCCCGGTACCGGGCCGAGGCGCGCGCGATGCTGCTGGAGAATCCGGCGACCTCGGTCTTCTACGGCTGCCCGCCGATGGCGCTGCTGGCGGTCGGCGCGGGCACCCTCACGGTCGGCCGCGACGTCCTGGGCGAGCCCGCCGCCGTGGCCGCCGACTGGGTGCTGTGGACGGCGGGGACCGCCTACTCGCTGCTCGTCGCGTTCGGCATCCCCTACCTGATGGCCACCCGGCACGAGATCCGGCCCGGCACCGCGAACCCGACGTGGCTGCTGCCCGTGGTCGCGCCGATGGTCGCCGCTGCGACCGGCCCGGCGCTCATCCCGCACCTCCCGCCCGGCCAGGCCCGCGAGACCATGCTCTACGGCTGCTATGCGATGTTCGGCGCGAGCCTCATGCTGACGCTGGTGCTGCTCCCGGTCGTCTGGCACCGGATCGCGCACGACAAGCTCGCCCCCTTGGCGCTCACCCCGACGCTGTTCCTGGTGCTCGGGCCGCTCGGCCAGTCCACGACGGCCGTGGGAGCGCTCGGTGCCGCCGCGCCCGCCGCCGTCCCGGAGTACGCCCGCGCCATGCATGTGTTCGGCGTCCTGTACGGGGTGCCGGTGATCGGGTTCGCGCTGGTGTGGCTGGTGCTGTGCCTGGCCGCCAACCGCCGGGCCTTCGCGTCCGGCATGCCGTTCGCGATGACGTGGTGGGCGTTCACCTTCCCCGTCGGGACGTGCGTGACCGGCGCGTCCGCGCTGGCCAGGGCCACCGGCCTCACCGCCATGACCTGGGTCGCGGTCGCGCTCTACCTGCTGCTCGCGGCCGGATGGGTCGCCGCGGGCGCCAACACCGTGCGCGGGCTGCGGACGGGTCGGCTGCTGCTCCCGCCCCGCTGACCCTGGCGTCGGGCCCGGGACGGGTCAGGCGGGTGCCTCGGCGCTGAGGCGGCGGGTGGCCAGTTCGGCGAGCAGGGCTGCGCCGTCCGGGAGGACGGTCTCGTCGAAGACCGCCTCGGGGGAGTGGTTGTTGGCGGCCTTGGCCGGGTCGACCCCGGGAGGGCAGGCGCCGAGGGCGACGAACGCCGACGGGATCTCGTTGCACACGAACGAGAAGTCCTCCGAGGCGGGCAGCGGACGCGGCGCGTCGAGGTACCGGTCGGCGCCGAACGCCTCGCGCACGGTGTCGCCCGCGAACGCGGCCTCGGCGGCGTCGTTGTTGGTGACCGGGTAGTCCTGGACGTACTCGACGTCCGCCTCCAGGCCGTGGGCCTCGGCTATCGCGCGCACGAGGGCGACGCACCGCTCGGCCAGTTCCTTGTGCGCGTGCCCGGAGAACGAGCGGATCGTTCCGGCGAACTTCACCTCGTCCGGGATCACGTTGTCCATGGTGCCCGCGTGGAAGGTGCCGATGGTCAGCACCACCGGGTCGAACGGGTCGAACCGCCGGGTCACCATGGTCTGCAGGGCGTTGACCATCTCGCACGCGGCCGGGAGCGGGTCGTTGGCCAGGTGCGGCATCGAGCCGTGCCCGCCCTCGCCCCGGACGGTCACGCGGAGCCGGTCGGCGGCGGCGAGCATCGGGCCGCCGCGCGACACGAACAGCCCGGACGGCACGGCCGCCGACAGCACGTGCAGCGCGTACGCGGCGACCGGACGCTCCCCGGCCGCGTCCAGCACACCCTCGTCGATCATGATCCGGGCGCCGCCGAGGCCCTCCTCGCCCGGCTGGAACATGAAGACCACGTTCCCGGCGAGGCCCTCGCGCCGGTCCGCGAGCAGGCGCGCGGCCCCGGCGAGCATGCTGGTGTGGAAGTCGTGGCCGCAGGCGTGCATCGCGCCGGGCACCCGCGAGATGAGGTCGGCGTCGCCGCGCTCGGTCACCGGCAGCGCGTCCATGTCGCCGCGCAGCAGGACGGTCGGACCGGGCCGGGCGCCGCGCAGGACGGCGGTGACGGAGCTGAGCCGCTCGCCGGTCGAGACCTCCAGCGGCAGGCCGTCCAGCGCGGCGAGCACCTTCTCCTGCGTGCGCGGGAGGTCCAGCCCCAGTTCCGGTTCGCGGTGGATGGCGCGGCGGAGGCGGACCAGGTCGTCGCGGAGCGCGGCGGCGTCCTCGCGCAGCGCCGAACCGTCGGCGGTGCCGGCGCCAGGGCCGGGGACCGTGGAGCGGGACATGGGGGGCCTCCAGAACCTCGGGAGAACGGTCTTCCGAAGAAACGATCTTCCGCTCCACGCTATCCCCGCGGGCCCCGCGCGCGACAGCCTCAGCCGAAGGCGGTCAGCGAGGTCCAGTGGTCGAGCAGCGCCCGGTCGCCGACCACCTTCACCCGTGGGTCGTCCGCCGTGATGCGCCTGCTGAGCAGCAGGAACAGGTCGGCGGCCGGGCCGCGGACGGTGAACTGGCCGGTGTAGCCG
>NZ_JBFAOF010000615.1:0-4418 GCF_040675125.1 Spirillospora sp. NPDC049652
GCCGACGCGGCGCGCCTATCTCGCCCTCGCCGGCGTGGTCGCCGGCGGGTTCGCCGCCGTGCCCGAGCGTTACACCGAGCAGCAGCAGGAGGCCGCCCGATGAGCCCCGAGCCAGGTCCCGGACGAGCGCGACCGGACCGGAGGCACGAGCGATGAGCCGGATGACGAAGCCGCGGTCGAGCCGGCTGCCCGTCCGCTACTTCGACGACCGGGTGCTGCTGACCGACAACTCGGCGTGGGCGTACTTCCGGTTGCCGACGGTGTCCTACGAGTTCACCACGGGCGAGGAGCGCGAGGCGCTCGCCACGAACATCACCATCGCGCTCGCGGGCATCCGCATGCAGGACGCGGAGATCCACCTCCGGGTCGCGCACCGCACCTACCCGGCCGCCGAGTGGGCGCGGGCGCTGGACCGGACGTCCGACGGCGGTCCCGGCTGGGCGGACTACCTGGAGGAGACCTACCGGCACGTCTGGGCGAAGGTCTTCTGGACCAAGGAGATCTACCTCGGCGTCCGGCTCGGTCCGCGCGGCATGGGCGCGCAGCTGTCCGGCGGGGCGATCGCGCAGCTGCTGAACTTCTACAAGCGCAGCGAGTCGGCCCTCGGCATCGAGGACGACGCGATCGACGGCAAGGAGATCGCGCGCTGGACCGAGCAGGCCGAGCGGATCGGCCGGGCGCTCGGCGCGTCCGCGCTGTACGCGCGGCACGCCACCTCCACCGAGGTCGCGTGGCTGTTCCAGCACGCCGTCACCGGGTCGCTGATCGACCCGCCGCCGTCCGCCGTCCCGCGCCGGACGTGGGGGCGCGGGGAGATCGAGGCGCTGGTCGAGGGCGCCATCCACAACGGCCGCTCGTACCTGCGGATGGAGCAGCCGAACTTCAACGGCGTGGGCGTCGGTGCGACGGCCGAGTCTTTCGTGGCGTACCTGTCGTTCGCGCGGTTCCCCGACCTGATGCCGTTCCCGGACGGCGAGCCCTGGTTCCACTACGCGGACGCCCTGTCGTTCCCGGTCGAGATCAGCGCGCGGATGAAGCTGATCCCGCCCGCCAAGGCGTCCAAGGACGTCTCGCGCAAGCTCGCGCACGCGCGCGACATGGACCAGCACATCCGCGAGGCCGGCGCGGAGGCGCCGATCGCGCTCGCCGAGCAGATCGACGCGGCGCGCATGCTGGAGCACGGCATCACCAAGGAGCGCCTGCCGTTCGTGTACGGCTGGCACCGGCTGATCGTGTCCGCGCCCAGCGCCGAGCTCCTGGCGCAGCGCGTGGACACCGTGGTCGAGCACTACCGCGACATCGGCATCGACGTGGTGAACTCGACCGGCGACCAGTTCAGCCTGTTCTGCGAGTCGCTGCCCGGCGACCGCATCCGGCTGAACGCCTACGCGCAGCGGCAGCCTCTCCGCACGATCGCCGGCGGCATGCCGACCGCGACGGTCGACCTCGGCGACCGTCCGGACGACGCGAACGAGGGCTGGATCGGCCCGTACATCGGCGAGACGCTGGGCCGCGCCCGGTCGATCGTGCACTTCGACCCGCTGGTCGCGGCGGCCCGGAACCGGCCGACCGCGGTCGCGATCACCGGCGAGCCCGGCGGCGGCAAGACCACCCTCGCGCTGCTGCTGATCTACCAGATGGCGCTGCGCGGGGTGACGATCGCCGCGATCGACCCGAAGGGCGACGCCGAGTCGCTGGTGGAGCTGCTGCGGGCGCGCGGCCGCAAGGCCCGCGTCCTGCCGCTCGGGTCCGCCGCGCCCGGCCTGCTCGACCCGTTCTCGTTCGGGGACGACCTGGCCGCGAAGAAGACGATGGCGACCGAGACGCTCCGGCTGCTGCTGCCGCGCATGTCGGAGGAGCGCGAGTCGGCGATGATCCAGGCGGTCGGGGCGGTCGCGAACGCCGACCGGCCGTCCCTCGGCAAGGTCGTGGACCACCTGGAGTCGGCTCCGGACCCGGCGTCCAAGAACCTCGGCGCGGTGCTGCGGTCGATGTCGGAGATGCGGCTCGCGCGGCTGTGCTTCGACCCGTCCGGCGGCGACCGGATCGACACCGAGGGCTGGACGACCGTTTTCACCCTCGGCGGGCTCACCCTCCCGGACGTGTCGATCAGCCGCGAGGACTACTCCTACGAACAGCGCCTCTCGGTGGCGCTGATGTACCTGGTGTCGCAGTTCGCCCGGCGGCTGATGCACGGCCTGGACCGCCGCCTCCCGAAGGCCATCTTCCTGGACGAGGCGTGGGCCATCACATCGACACCGGAGGGCGCCAAACTGGTGCCGGAAGTGTCGCGCATGGGGCGTTCTCGCAACACTGCGTTGATCCTGGTGTCACAGAACGCCGGGGACCTCTTGAATGAACAGGTGACCAACTGCCTGTCCTCGGTGTTCTCGTTCCGCTCGACCGAGCGGGTCGAGGTCGGGAACGTGATGGCCCTGCTCGGGGTGGAGCCGTCCGACGAGCACAAGGCCGTCCTGCGGAACCTGGGCAACGGCGAGTGCGTGTTTCGCGACCTGGACGGCCGCGCGGGCCGCATCGGCGTCGACCTCGTCTCGCCGGAACTGCGCGCCTGGCTCGACACGAACCCGACCCGGCAGCACCCCGGGACGTCCGACCTGTCCGCCGCGGGGGCCCACACCGAGGAGGCCGCCCCATGAAAGCCCGCCGACCCCCCGTGTTCCCCGGCCGCGGCGCCCCGCGCATCCAGCGGCGTCCGGGCGAAGGGCTCGACCTGGCCCGCAAGGACGGCAGGCGGCGGCGGGCCCCCCGCCGGTCGGCGCTGCTGACGCTCATCCTGGCCCTGCTCATGTTCGGGCTGACCCCGCTCGCGAGCGCGGGCCCGTTCGGCGGGGACCCGTGCCGGCCGGCGGACAGTCCGGCGCCGGAGCAGTACGGGGCCGGGGCGGACGGGATGATCAAGCCGCCCGACTACCCGAGCGACAAGCTGAAGGCGACGCCCCCGGCGCAGCTGACGTACTACGACCGGTACGGGACGGCGGGCCAGTCCTGGTACGCGGTCGACATGGGCTGCTCGGACGCGATGGCGATGATGGGGAACGCCCTCGCGAACACGACGTTCACGCTGGTGCGGGCGATCGACCGGACGACGATCAGCGTGTACCAGGCGGCGGCGAGCGAGTCCCTGCTCGGCTGGCTGAAGGGCACCGTGGACGGTGTGATCAGCCAGATGGGCAAGACGTTCAACGCCCGGTACTGGTCCTGGGTGGTGATCCTCGGCGCGATCACGCTGGCCTGGTGGGGGCTGGTGCGCAAGCGGGCGAGCAAGGTCACCGAGGGCGTGATCTGGATGGTCGCGGCGATGGTCGCGCTGATCTGGCTGATCGCGCGGCCCGCGGACTTCACCACGCTCGGCACGAAGGTGTCGGGGGCGACGAGCGCCGCGTTCAACGCGGCGCTACCGCAGAGCGATACCAAGGGGTCGACGTGCATCCCCGCGCCCGCGCAGCCTTCGGGGCAGCCCGCACCGCCCGCGGCCGCCCAGCCTGACGCCACGACGCGGAACGCGAACGGGCTGTGGGTCGCCCTCGTGTGCAAGCCGTGGCTGATGGGCGAGTTCGGCACGACCGACCCGAACGCCAAGATCGTCAAGGACAACGCCGACAAGCTGCTGTACGCGCAGGCGGTCGACATGTCCGAGACGTACGGGCAGCAGAAGGTCGACCTGGCGAAGAAGGCCGACGCCTACAAGGACGTCTCGAAGAACGTCAAGGACAACTACTCCGGCACGTACGCGCTGTTCCAGGGCAAGAACTGGACGAGCCGCCTGGCGGTCGCGTTCGGCGGGCTGTTCGCGGCCCTGGTCGCGGGCCTGCTGATCCTGGTGATCGCGATCGCGCTGATCGTCGTGAAGATCGCGTTCCTGCTCCTGCTCGTGGCCGGGCCGATCTTCCTCGGGATCGGCATCCATCCGGGGATCGGGCGCGTCATCGCGATCCGGTGGCTGGAACTGCTGCTGTCGATGCTGCTGAAACAGGCGGCGCTGATCGGCGTGCTGTCGCTGCTGCTGTGGGCGTACGGGCTGATCCTCGGCGAGACGCTGCCGTGGGGCCTGCAGATCCTGCTGATCGCGCTGGTCACGTGTGCGGCGTTCGTGTACCGCAAGCCGTTCCAGCACCTGTTCTCGGCGGTCGGGTACTCGGCGGTCGGGTCGCGGGAGAAGAGCCAGGCGCATCTCGACAAGTCGGTCGCGGAGGCGCGCAAGAACACCGTGGGCGTCGCCGGTGCCGTGGTGCCCGGCGCGGCCGGGTACCGGCTCGGCCGGTGGACCAAGCGGGACGCGGCGGCGGATGCGGCGGCCGACGCCGGGGCCACGGCGGCGGGTGTCGCGGTCGCCGACCGGCGGGCCGGCGCGGTCGGTGTCGCGGACGCGCCGTCCCCCGACGCGGCCCCCGTCCTAG
>NZ_JBFAOF010000616.1:0-4415 GCF_040675125.1 Spirillospora sp. NPDC049652
GGCCACTCCCCCGGACACGCTGTCGCCCGCGCCGTCCGGACGGCTGCGCCGGGGCGAGTTGCGGACCGTGCTGCGCGAGGCGCTCCCCGGCGGCCCGCCTCCCGTCGTCGGCCTCCTGGACGACGAGGCGCTCGCGTTGGTGCAGGTCGAGCCCGGCCGGGACATCGCGGACGAACTCCACCGGACGCTGCTGGCGCTGGCCCCCGGCCTCGGCGGCGACCGCCTCGCGGTCGGCGTGAGCGACGTCGTCGCCGCCGCCGACCTGCGCGGCGCGGTCGAGGAGGCCCGCTACGCCCGGCGGCTGTCGGCCGGACGCGGCGACGCGGTGTCGGTCGTCCGGCACGACGAGCTGGCCACGCACGTCCTGCTGCTGGCGTCGGTGCCCGACGACGTCCGCCACATGTTCAAGGTCCGGCTGCTCGACCCGCTGCGCACCTACGACGAGGAGCACAACGCCGACCTGCTGCCGACCCTGGAGACGTTCCTCCAGCACTCCGGCTCATGGACGCGCTGCGCCGAGCGGCTGCACCTGCACGTCAACTCCGTCCGCTACCGGATCCAGCGCATCGAGGAACTGACCGGCCGCGACCTGTCCACCCTGGAGGACCGCGTCGACTTCTTCCTGGCCCTCCGCCTCTCCTGACGGCCGCCGCCGCCCGGCGCAACCCGCGCCCCTGCTCCGGCGTCCCACCGACGTGGACGACCTGACCGAACCCGAGCAACGCGTCTGGGACGCCTTCCCCGAATCCCGCCCCACCGACCTCGCCGGAGCGCCCGTCCTGGACGGCGCCCGGCTGCCCGCGCTCACGGCGGGCGGATGGGTGCTGGCGAGCACGATCATCGCGGGGACGTCGCGCGTCCTGGCAAGGCAGTAGTCCGACCTTCCAGTGGCCCGACCTTCCAGGAGGCCGGTCCGGCGGTGGGTCAGGGGACGCGGGCGACCGCACCGTACATCGAGACCTGGGCGACGGACGGGCCGTGCTCCACGACGGCGTCCGGGCGCCATTCGACGACCGAGCCGATACCGGGTTCGACGAGGTCGAGGCCGTCGAAGAACCTGGCGAACTCCTCGCGGCTGCGGTTGCGGAAGGGGATGCCGCTGCGCCGGTTCGCCTCGTCCACGGCGGCGCGTTCCTCGTCGCTGAGGTAGTCGGCGGTGGCGTTGGTGATCGCGACGAAGCTGCCCGGGGCGAGCGCGTCCACGAGGGTGCGGACCTTGCCGTACGCGTCGTCCTCGTCGGTGAGGAAGTGGGTGATGGCGATCAGCATCAGCGCGACCGGCCGGCTCAGGTCGAGGGTCTTGTGCAGGGCCGGGTCGGCGAGGATGCGCTCGGGTTCGCGCAGGTCGGAGTCCAGGTAGGCGGTCGCGCCCTCCGGCGAGCTGGTCAGCAGGGCGCGCGCGTGCACGAGGACGATCGGGTCGTTGTCCACGTAGACGATGCGGGACGCCGGGTCGATCCCCTGGGCGATCTCGTGCACGTTGCCCGCCGACGGCAGGCCGGTGCCGACGTCGAGGAACTGCCGGATGCCCGCCTCCTCCGCGAGGTGGCGGACGGCCCGCTGCATGAACCGCCGGTTCTCGATCGCGGCGACCCGGATCGTCGGGAACCCGAGCGCGACGGCCTCGCCGGAGACGCGGTCGGCCTCGAAGTTGTCCTTGCCTCCGAGCCAGTAGTTGTAGCGGCGGGCGGGATGCGGCTTGGTGGGGTCGATTCCCCGGGGGACGCGCTCGGCGCTCACGTGCACCTCGATTCGGCAGGGCGATGCGCGATCATTCTGCCCGAAGCCGGGGCGTTCGCGCGTTTCGGGTGGCTTGCCGGGCGCCTTCCGGCCATGATCGACGTACTTCGGTCGCGACGACGCGGAAGGCCCTCCCATGAGTGTCCGCTACAGCCCCTTCGACTTCGACGTCCAGAAGGACCCGTACCCGGTGTACGCGCGGCTGCGGGAGGAGGCACCGGTCCACCGGAACGACGAGGACGACCTCTGGGTCCTGTCCCGGCACGCGGACGTCGAGGCCGCGCTGCGCGACTCGGCGCGGTTCTCCAGCGTGAACGGGCTGCGCATCGAGCCCGCGTTCTGGGGCCCGGACGCCGAGCGGTTCTTCTCGTTCGTCGCCATGGACCCGCCCAAGCACACCCGGATGCGCGGCCTGGTGTCCCGCGCGTTCACGGCCCGGCGCGTCGCCGCGCTGGAGCCGCGGCTGCGCGAGATCGCGCGAGGCCACCTCGCGCCGCTGCTGGAGGCCGGCGAGTTCGACCTGATGAGCGACTTCGCCGCGCGGTTCCCGACCGACGTGATCTCCGAGCTGGTCGGCGTCCCCGAGGCCGACCGGGACCGGGTCCGCGAGCTCGGCGCGGCGATCATGCACCGGCCGGAGGACGTGCCGGGCCCGGTGACCGACCTGCCGCCGGAGGCGCTGGCCGCGATCGGCGAGCTGGTCGGCTACTACGCCGGGCTGACCGCCGAGCGCGCCGGGGACCGCCGCGACGACCTGCTCTCCGGCCTGCTGGACGCCGCCGAGGGCGCGGACCGGCTCACCCCCGAGGAGATCGTCGGGGTGCTGATCCTGCTGGTCGGGGCCGGGATCGAGACGTCCATGCTGCTGCTCGGCAACTGCTGGCACGCCGCCTGGACGCATCCGGACGCCCGCGCCGCCGCGCTGCGCGGCGGCCGCGTCAACGAGTGGATCGAGGAGACGCTGCGGTTCGACCCGTCCACGCAGGCGCTCGCGCGGACCGCGACCGAGGACGTCGAGCTGCACGGCGTGACCATCCCGAAGGGCGGCCGCGTCCTCGCCCTGCTGGGCTCGGCCAACCGCGACCCGCGGGTGTTCGCCGACCCGGACGCCTTCGACCTCGACCGCGACACCGGCCGCGCCCTGTCGTTCGGGATCGGCCGGCACCACTGCCTCGGCGCGGCGCTCGGCCGCCTGGAGGCGCGGGTCGCGCTGACCGAGATCGCCGCCGCCGTCGCCGACTTCGAGCTGGACGACAAGGGCGTGAAGCGCATCTACTCGTCCAACGACCGGGGCTTCACCGCCCTCCCCACCAGGATCACCGCCCGCGCCTGACCGGCCGTGATCCGGCCCGGCCGGATCCGGCCGGGCCGCTCCGGGCCCGGGCTCAGTGGTCGGGGTGCAGCGCGCCGCCGATGTAGGACGCGGCGAGCAGCGTGAAGATGTACGCCTGCAGCACCTGCACGAAGATCTCGAACGCGGTCAGCAGGACCGACATCAGCACCCCGACCACGCCCAGCCCGAACCCGGCGACCGTGGGCCGTTCCAGCAGGAACCACCAGGCGACGGTCGCGAAGAACGCCAGCAGGATGTGCCCGGCGAACATGTTCGCGAACAGCCGCACCGACTGCGTGAACGGCCGCAGGACCAGGTGCTGGAGCAGTTCGATCGGCGCGTAGAACACGTACACCCACACCGGCAGGCCGGGCGGGAACATGATGTTCCGGAAGTACCCGGCGAAACCCTGCGTCCGGATGCTGAGCCCCAGGTAGAGCGCGTAGCAGAGCAGCGCGAGCAGCAGCGGCATCGCGAAGTGCGAGGTCGCGGGCAGTTGCAGGACGGGCACGTCCCCCATGAGGTTCATCGCGAGGACGAACAGGAACAGCGGCAGCAGGAACGGCATCCAGCGGTCGCCGTCCGCGCCGATCATCGGCCGGGCGATCTGGTCCCGGACGAACAGGTAGCCGAGCTCCCCGACGTTCTGGATCCCGCGCGGGACCAGGCTCGGGCGGCCGAACGCGCGCCACGAGAACGCGCACACCGCGAGGGCCGAGAGCACGATCAGCAGCACCGGCTTGGTGATCCAGTCGGGCAGGACGCCGGGCCAGAGCGGCCCCCACTCGAACAGCTCCCCGCCGGGGGCCCGGAACTCCCCGGACGAGACCGGCGGGGACGCCGCCGACGGGACCAGGCCCGTGGGGATCAGGCCCGTGGGGATCAGGCCCGACGGGATCGCGGCGGACGGTGCGGTCGGCATACGGCCCTCCCGAGGCATGATGATACGCCTGTACCACTTAAAGATGGTACAGGCGTATCACTAACGCCGGAAGAGCCGGTCCAGGTGGTAGACCAGGATCGCGCGGGCCGCCGGACCGTCCCGGTGCCCCGCCATCACGCCGGACCCGAGGCCCTGCGCCATCGTGAAGAGGCCCGCGGCCGTGATCAGCGGGTCCAGGCCGGGGTCGATCTCGCCCGCCTCCTGCGCCCGCGCGATGTGCTCGGCGAGGAACCGGTCCGTCTCGCCGTGGTGCGGCGAGCCGACGCGCTCGGCGAAGTCGGGGTCGTCCAGCATCAGGACGAAGTAGGCGTTGTAGGCCCGCCAGATCCGGCGGCCCTCGTCGTCCAGCGGCATGACGGCGGTCAGCGCGCCCTCCAGGACGGCGCGCGGCGACGGCGG
>NZ_JBFAOF010000617.1:0-4406 GCF_040675125.1 Spirillospora sp. NPDC049652
CGCCCAGCTGCGCGACCTGACCGGCGAGAGCGCCTCGCTCTTCCGCCGCCAGGGCGACGTCCGCGTGTGCGTGGCCGCGGCGGAACGTTCCAGCGGCCTGCGCGACACGATCCCGGTCGGCGCGGCCCTCCCGATGACCGCCGGTTCGGCCGCGCAGATCCTGCTCGCCTGGGAGGAGCCCGACCGCCTGCACCGCGGCCTGCGCGGGGCGAAGTTCGAGGCCACCACGCTCTCCCAGGTCCGCCGCCGGGGCTGGGCGCAGAGCGTCGGCGAGCGCGAGCAGGGCGTCGGCTCGGTCTCGGCCCCCATCCGCGGCGCGGGCGGCCGCGTGATCGCCGCCGTCTCGGTCTCCGGCCCCCTGGAGCGCCTGACCCGCACCCCCGGCCGCCTGCACGCCGGGCCGGTCACCGCCGCCGCCGAGAAGATCAGCGACTCCATGCGCCGGACGACGAACTAGCGCCCCCGGGCCGGATGACGAGTCACACCCCCGCGCCGGGCCTTCCCCCGAAGGCCCGGCGTCGCCTTTCGGGCGACGCGGTCAGGCGCCCACGACCCCGTCGACGCCCTCGCGCAGGAAGTCGGCGTGGCCGTTGTGCCGGGCGTACTCCAGGAGGACGTGCGTCATGACCATCCGCAGGGAGACCTTCTCGTCCCAGCGCGGCTGGTAGCCGGTCACGTCCAGGGATTCGGCCTCGCGCTCGATGCGGCGTGAGGCCTCCACCTCGGCCCGCCAGGCCGCGAACGCCTCCGCGCCGGTGGACGCGCTCGCGTCGTAGGCCGCCTGGAAGTCGAACATCTCGGCGGACCAGACCATGGGCGCCCCGGCGTCCTCGAAGACCCGCCGGAACCAGGCGCGTTCGACCTCCGCCATGTGCCGGACGAGCGCGAGCAGCGACAGCGTGGACGGCGGCATCGACCGCCGCCGCAGTTCCTCGTCGGTGAGCCCCTCGCACTTCATGGCCAGGGTCGCCCGGTGGTAGTCGAGGTAGGCCCGGAGGGTGTCGCGCTCGCCGCCGGTGATCGGCGGGGAGACGCGGGTGTCGCCGCTCATGCTCGGTTCCTCTCGGGGCGGGCGGTCACGGCCCCACACTCTACGCATCGCGGCGACTCCCGGCCGGACGAGCCGGACCGGCGCCGGAGCGGGCCCGGCGGGCGGAGCCGAGCCCACGGACGGGAGCCGATCCGGCGATAAGCCTGGTTTGTCAGACTATGCCGACCCGGCATGCCGGGAAGGCCCGGTCGTTTGTTGGATAGTGCCGGTATTCAACGCCCCTCCTGCTGGATAGTGGCGATATCCAGACGCGGCAGGCATCAAGGCGAGGGGCGTGGAACGGGTGCAGATCTCCGAACTCAGCGACCGCAGCGGGCTGACCGTTCAGACGATCAAGTTCTACATCCGCGAGGGCCTGATGCCGAAGGGCACCTCGACCACGGTCACCCGGGCCGAGTACGACCAGCGGCACCTGGAGCGGCTGCGGCTGATCCGCGCGCTGCGCGAGGTCGGCGACCTGCCGGTGGCGTCGATCAAGAAGATCGTCACCGCCATGGAGGACGAGTCGGTCGGCCTGCACGAGCTGTTCGGCACCACCCAGTACGCGCTCGGCCCGCACATCGTCCCGCCGAACGACCCGCACTGGCGGGCCGCCCGCCAGGACGTCGACATGCTCGTCCGCGAGCTCGGCTGGGAGGTCGGCGAGCGCGCCCCCGCCCGCGCGCTGCTCGCGCAGACCTTCGTCGCACTGCGCCGGCTCGGCTTCCCGGTCACCCTCACCGACCTGCGCCCCTACGTCACCGCCGCGACCTCGGTCGCCGAGCACGAGATCAACCGGGTCGCGCTCGACAACCCGCGCACCCTGACCGTGCACGCGATGCTCGCCTCGACCGTGATCTACGAGCAGGTCCTCACCGCCCTGCACCGGCTCGCCCAGGAGGACGTCTCGGCCCGCCGCTTCACCGCCGGGCGGTCCTGACCGGACGCCCCGCGAAGCCGGTCGCCGCAGCCCGTCCCCGGCCGGCGGTAATGCCATTTCCGCGCCCTCGATCAAATGACCGGCAGCCGCCCGACCAGGGGCGGAGCGGGCTTTCCCGCCGATGTGACGCACGCCATCGACACTTTTCCCGTATATCGAGTCGGAATTCTTTGCCACGTTCCGGGACGTAATATAAGAATTCTCCGGAACGAAAGAGGCGAAGTGATCGGCCGATGAGCGCCCAGGACATCCCCGACCGACCCGTCCGCTGGACCGAGCGGCTCCTCGCCGAGGGCAGCGACCCCGACCCGCGCTTCACCCTCGCCAACGAGCGCACCTTCCTCGCCTGGATCCGCACCGCGCTCGCGCTGATCGCGGGCGGCGTCGGGCTCGCGCTCAGCGGCCACCTGCTCAGCACCCCGCTCCGGCACGGCCTCGCCGCCGGGTTCACGGCGATCGGCGCGCTGGTCGCGGCGATGGCGTTCCGCCGCTGGCTCCGCACCGAGCGCGCGCTGCGCCGGGACGAGACGCTCCCGCCCCTGGTCCTCGCTCCGGTGATGTCCTACGGGCTCGCCGCCGCGGCCGTCGTCGTCCTGGTCGCCCTCCTCGCCACCCGATGAGCGCCCCCGCGGGCCGCCGCGGCGCGCCGGACGGCCGCGCCGCCGAACCGGCGCGGAAGCTCTGGGATCCGGGGGCGCAGCCCGAACGCACGTCCCTGGCCTGGACACGGACGACCGTGGCGTTCATGGGCGCGGGCCTGCTCTGCGTCCGGCTCGCCCCGAACGACCTGGGGGCCGTGCTCGCGGCCGTCGCGGTGTTCGGGCTGGCCTCGCTGCACATCCACCGGACCCGGCGGAAGCGGCGGGGGCGCGGGCGCCGCCTCCGCGAGGGGCGTCCCATCGCCGATCCCGCGTCCGTCCTGCTGCTGACCGGCGTGACCATCCTGCTGGGGATCACGGGGATCGTGTTCGCCCTGCACTGAATCGTCCAGGCGTCAGCCATGCGCACCAGGCATGGCCGGCATGAGAGATCTTCGCTGGTGGTATGGCTCGGGGCGGCCTAGCGTCGTCCCCGTTATGACGACACGTATCGCTTTCCTTGGCCTGGGGCGCATGGGCGCCCCGATGGCCGGACGGCTGCTCGCCGCCGGCCACGAACTGACCGTCTGGAACCGCACGCCCGAGCGTGCCGCGCCGCTGGCCGAACGCGGCGCGGTGCCCGCCGCCACGCCCGCCGAGGCCGCCGCCGGACGCGACCTGGTGATCAGCATGCTCACCGACGCCGCGGCCGTGCACGAGGTGCTGCTCGGCGCGGACCTCGCCCCCGGGACGCTGGTCGTCGAGATGTCCACGATCGGCCCGGACGCCGTCCGCGAGCTGGGCGAACGGCTGCCGGACGGTGTCTCGCTGCTCGACGCCCCCGTGCTGGGCAGCGTCCCGCACGCCGAGGCCGGGGAGCTGGTCATCGTCGCGGGCGGGGCGGACAAGGACGTCGCCCGCGCCGCCGACGTGCTCGGCGTCCTCGGGACCGTCCGGCACGTGGGGCCGTCCGGCCGGGGCGCGGCGGCCAAGCTGGTCGTCAACAGCGGGCTCGTCGCCGCGTTCGGGGCGGTCGCCGAGGCCATGGACCTCGCCGCGCGGCTCGGCGTCGAGCGGGACACCGCGCTGGAGCTGCTCGGCCGCACGCTCCCGCAGGCCGAGCGCACCCGCGTCCGCCCCGCCGACGCGCCGGTGACCTTCACCGCCGGGCTCGCCGACAAGGACCTCGGCCTGGCCCTGGACGTCCTCGGCCCGGACGCCCGCGTCCTCGCAGCCGCCCGCACCCACACCGCTGCGGCCGTCGCGCGCGGCCTGGGCGACTCCGACATCACCGCACTCGTCCCCGCGAAGGAGACCTCCTGATGCGCGTCACGATCGACAACCCGTCCACCGTCCCCGCGACCAACGGCTTCTACTCGCACGTCGCGCACGTGGCCCCGGGACCGCTTCTGTTCCTGTCCGGGCAGGTCGCCTTCGACGACGACGGCGAGATCGACCGCCCCGGCGACATGACCCGGCAGTCCGAGGTGGTCATGTCGCTGATCGAACGGCTGCTCGCCGCGCACGGCGCGACCTTCGCGGACGTGGTCAACATCCGGACGTTCGTGACCGACCTGTCCCGGGTCGCCGAGTACGGCCGGGTCCGCAACCGCTACTTCCCGAAGGAGCCGCCGACCAGCACGACCGTCGAGGTGTCCAAGCTCTTCCACCCGGACGCCCTGCTAGAGGTGGAGGTCGTCGCCGCCCCGCCGCTCGCGGGGAGCCGGGCCGACGGCTAGGACAGCAGCTCAGCGGAGACGGTACGCAGGTCGTCCAGGAACGCGGTGACCGCGGGAGCCCGGCGGGCGTGCCGGGCGACCGCCGCGTACACCGTCCGCCGGGGCTGGAGGTGGGCGTC
>NZ_JBFAOF010000618.1:0-4398 GCF_040675125.1 Spirillospora sp. NPDC049652
CGCGCCCTCACCCGCGACGGGCTCGACCTGGTGCTGACCCACGACGCCGACACGCTCGCCCCGGCCGCCTTCGGCCAGTTGCTCGTCCCGTTCCCCAACCGCGTGGACCAGGGCCGCTACACCTTCGACGGCGTCTCCTACCAGCTGGCGCTCACCGAGCCGAAGCTCGGGAACGCCATCCACGGCCTGGCCCGCTGGTCGGCGTGGACGGCGACCGAGCGGGCGGGCGACCGCGTCACCCTCACGCTCGACCTTCCGGGCGCGCAGGGCTACCCGTTCCGGCTGGCCCTCAAGGCCGAGTACGTCCTGGACGCCGAGACCGGCCTGACCGTCCGGCTCAGCGCCGAGAACACCGGCACGCGTCCCGCGCCGTACGCGCACGGCGCCCACCCGTACCTGACCGTCGGCGTCCCGATCGACGAGTGCGAGGTCACGCTGGACGCCGACCGCTACCTCCCGGCCGGCGAGCGGATGATCCCGGCGGCCGAAACCGTCCCGGTGGACGGCACCGACCGCGACCTGCGCGGCGGCGTCCCCCTCAAGGGCCGGCGGATCGACAACGCCTACACCGGCCTCGCCCGCGACGGGGACGGCCGCGCCTGGACGCGCCTGACCGGAGGTGGCCGCGGGGTCGCGCTCTGGGCGGACGAGGCGCACCCGTGGATGGAGGTGTTCACCGCCGACACGATCCCGGCCGGGCAGCGCCGCCTCGGCCTCGCCGCCGAGCCGATGACGGCCCCGCCGAACGCGTTCGCGACCGGCACCGATCTGACCGTTCTCGCGCCGGGCGCCCAGACGGGCGGTTCATGGGGGATCATGGCGTCGTGAACCTCAGCGTCCCCTCGATCGACGACCTGTCCGCCCGCGTCGCCGCGATCCGCGAGGCGCACGCCGCGACCTTCCCCGGCCCCGCCGAGGGCCGGCAGCCGGTGCACACCGTCTACGTCCCGGCCGACCGCTTCTCCCCCGGCACCGCCGCCGAGTTCGGCGCGGAGGCGCTGCGCCTGCTGGACGCCCACGCGCCCGGCGCGGGCACGTTCGGCTCGGTGTTCGGCCTCGCCCCGGCGCTCGCCGGCGCCGTCCGCGAGCGGGTCGCCGCCAAGCTCGCGAGCGAGCCCGTCGAGGACCTGCGGATCGACTTCGAGGACGGCTACGGCGTCCGCCCGGACGCCGAGGAGGACGCGCACGTCGCCCAGGCCGTGGAGTCGGTCGCCGCGGCCTACGAGGCGCGCGCCCTGCCGCACTACTGGGGGCTGCGGGTCAAGTCGTTCGCCGACGGCGGCCACGAGCGGTCGATGCGCACGCTGGACGGCTTCCTCACCGCGCTGCGCGACCGGCTCGGGCGGCTCCCCGGCGGGTTCACCATCACCTTCCCCAAGGTGGTGATGGCCGAGCACGTCACGGTCTTCACCGACTACCTGGAGCGGCTGGAGGGCGCGCTCGGCCTGCCCGGCGGCATCCTGCGGTTCGAGACGCAGGTCGAGACCACCGAGGCGGTCATCGACCACGAGGGCCGGATCGGGCTGCGCGGCATCGCCGCCGCCGCGCGCGGCCGGATGACCGCCGCGCACTTCGGCGTGTACGACTACACCGCCGCCTGCGACCTGCCGCCGAACGAGCAGCGCCTCGACCACGCCGCGTGCGACTTCGCCCGCCACGTCATGCAGGTGACGCTCGCCGGAACCGGCATCCGCCTGGCGGACGGCTCGACCAACCTCGTCCCGCGCGACGACACCTCCGAGGAGGTCCACGGCGTCTGGACCGAGCACTCCGGGCACGTCCGGCACTCCCTGTCGAACGGCTTCTACCAGGGCTGGGACCTGCACCCCGCGCACCTGCCGAGCCGCTACGCCGCCGTCTACCGCTTCTACCTGGAGGGTGTGGACGACGCGACCGTCGCCCGCGTCCGCGCCTGGCACGAGCGGTCCGCCGCGGGCGGGCCGAGCGGCGTCATCGACGAGCCCGCGACCATCCGGTCCCTCACGGCCCTCCTCCAGCGGGCCGTGGACTGCGGCGCCGTCGACCCGTCCGTCCTGCCCCCGAGGCCCTAGCGGTCCGGCACCTCGCTAGCGGTCGGGCACCTCGCTGGCGGTCCGGCACCGCACCGGGCCCGCCGGGCCGAGACGGCTACCCGTCACTCGCGGATCGCCGTTTCCGCTGGTAGTGGGTTCGGCCCTTGGCGGCGTTCCCGCAGGTCGCCATGTCGCACCAGCGGCGACGGCCGCCGCGGGAGCTGTCGATGAACACCCAGCCGCACCGCTGACCAGGGCAGACGCGGGTGCGTTCGAGCGGGGGATCCCGGAACAGGTCGGCGGCCCGGAGGACCAGCTCGTGGTTCAGGTACTCCAGCCCGGACGTCTCGACGCCGACCGCGACGCGCACCCCGTTCTCGTGAACGGTGAGGCGGGCGGCGGCGGCCGCGCGCTTCCAGTGTTCCTCCACGCGGCCCGCCGCCTCCTCAGGAACCGGCGCGTCCTGACGGATCAGCGCCGTGAGGAGGTCGTGCAACGCCTCGCGCAGCTCGCGGGTGCGTTCGAGGGATTCCGCTGCGGCGCCGGGATCGGCCTCGGCCAGGCACCGCAATTCGTCCAGGTCGGCGGGGGCGAACTCCCCGCTGAGCGCCGCCCATTGAAGAAGCCGCGGGTGGCCGTCGAGGCGGTCGACCGGTTCGGCGTTGCGCGCCGTGACCGTGTTCACCAGGTCGAGGACGGCATGGCCCCCGACCAGGTCCCGGGACGTGAAGGTGTGCGTCCGGACGACCGCGTCCACCCGTGACCGCCTCTCCTCGGCTTGCCGGAATCATTCCAACCAGTGTACTGATGTTATCCGGTTGGAACGATTGTGAGCAGGGAGGAGAGGGCCTTGACCACTGCCGTGGAGCTGATCGCGGCCCCGTGGAACCTGGGACTGCGTCCGCGCGGGCCGGGACGGGAACCGGACGCCTGGCGCGTCCCGCGGGCGCTGCTGGACGCCGGCCTGGACGCGCGCCTGCGTCCGGCCCGGCTGGTGGAGCTCGACCGTCCGCCCTACGACTTCGACGCCCAGCCCGCCACCCGCGTCCGCAACGGGGTGACGCTCCGCGAGCACACCCTCCGGCTGGCCGACGCGGTCCAGGCGGCACTCGCCGCGTCGCGGTTCCCGGTCGTCCTGGGCGGCGACCGCAGCGTCCTGCTGGGATGCCTGCTCGGGGCCCGCCACGACGGACGCTGCGGCCTCGTCCACCTCGACGGCCACGACGGCTTCCGCCGTACCCCGGGCGGCCCCGCCCTCGGCGACGCCGCCGGAATGGCCCTCGCCCTGGCCACCGGCCGAGGCGAACTCCTGCTCACCCACTGGCCGCACGTGGGCCGTCCCCTGGTCGTCGACGAGGACGTCGTCCAGATCGGCGACCGGCAGGAGAACGCGGACCTCCCGTTCACCCGCTTCACCGCCCGGCGGATCCAGAGCACCGGCATCGCCGGCCTGCACGAACAGGTCATCGCCCACCTGGACCGACGCGGCCTGGACCGCGTCTGGCTCCACGTCGGCCTGGACGTCCTCGACGGACGCGTCCCGCCCCCCGTTGACACACCGGGACGTCCCGGGCCGCCGGACTTCACCCAGCTCGCCGACCTCCTCTCGTCCCTGGTCGGCGCAGGCCGCGTGATCGGGCTGGACCTCGCCGTCCACGACCCCGACGGCGTCCGCGACGCCGAGACCGTCGTCGACCGCCTCGCTTCCGCCCTGTCCCCGCTCGCCACGGTGGAGGCACACGCGTGAAGACGCTGCTCGCCGACGGTCCCGCCGACCTGTACGCGACCGAGATGCGCCAGTTCGGACGCCTCGCCGGACACTGGCGGACGGAAATCACCTACTACCCGGCCGACGGTTCCCCGCCCCGCCGGGTCGACGGCGAATGGGAGTTCGGCTACGCCCTCGAAGGCCGCGCCGTCCTGGACGTCTGGCAGTGGCCAGGACGCGCCGGCCTCCCGCCCGAAGGCCGCGCGCCCGACCAGGAGATCGGCCTGTGCGTGCGCATCTGGGACGCGCGCCTGCAACTGTGGCGCTTCACCTTCCACGGCACGCGCGGCGATGTCCTGCACATGTACGCCCGCGAGATCGGCGACGAGATCGTCATGGAACGCGCCGCGCCCGGCGCCCTCGTCCGCTGGACCTTCGCCGACATCACGCCCGGCGCCTTCCATTGGCGCAACGAACGCTCCACCGACGGCGGCCGGACCTGGCGCCTCGACCAGGAGGTCCACGCCCACCGCCTCGGCGGCTAGGCGTCATCGCGGACGGTGTACGCGGCGAGGTCGTCGGGGGTGTCGATGTCGTCCGGGGACGCCACGTCGTCGCAGGGGACGGCCGTGACCAGACCGGGGTTGGCGCGCAGGAACGGGCGCGCGCCGACGTCAC
>NZ_JBFAOF010000619.1:0-4397 GCF_040675125.1 Spirillospora sp. NPDC049652
GGCGGTCCTCGGCGTTCAGGGCGTCCTCGGAGGCCGACCGCTCCTGCACGGCGTCGGCCAGGCCGTCCTGCGCCTCCTCCAGGACCGCGCGGAGCATCTCCTCCTGCTCGCGGATCGCGGCGGCCTCGCGCTCCATGTCCTCGGGGTCGCGGCCGCGCCGCTCCTCGTCCCGCGCCTCCGCCGCGTTCCGGTGCCGCTCGGCGGCCAGGTCGGCGACACCGCGCAGCCGCTCCTTCAGCGACGACAGCTGGAACCAGGTGTCCTGGACGAGCGCCAGCCGCGGGGCCTGCTCGGCCTCCTCGGCCTCCAGCACGCCCTCGCGCTCCTGCGCCTCGGCGAGGGCGCGCTCGGTCTCGACGCGCCGCTCGCGGATCTGCGCCTCGTCGGCGGCCTCGCGCTCCAGCCGCGTCCGCAGCGTCACCAGGTCGTCGGCCAGCAGCCGCAGCCGGGCGTCGCGCAGGTCGGCCTGGATGACGGCGGCGCGGCGGGCGATCTCGGCCTGCCGGCCGAGCGGCTTGAGCTGGCGGCGCAGCTCGCCGACCAGGTCCTGCACGCGGGTGAGGTTGGCCTGCATCGCGTCCAGCTTCCGCAGCGCCTTCTCCTTGCGCTTGCGGTGCTTCAGGACGCCCGCCGCCTCCTCGATCACCGCGCGGCGGCCCTCGGCCCCGGCGTGCAGCACCCGGTCCAGCTGGCCCTGCCCGATGATCACGTGCATCTCGCGGCCGATGCCGGAGTCCGACAGCAGCTCCTGGATGTCCAGCAGCCGGCAGGAGTCGCCGTTGATCGCGTACTCCGACTGGCCGGACCGGAACATCAGCCGGCTGATCGTGACCTCGGTGTAGTCGATCGGCAGCGCGCCGTCGGAGTTGTCGATGGTCAGCACGACCTCGGCGCGACCCAGCGGCGGACGGTTCGCGGTGCCCGCGAAGATCACGTCCTCCATCTTGCCGCCGCGCAGCGACTTGGCCCCCTGCTCGCCCATGACCCAGGCGAGAGCGTCCACGACGTTGGACTTGCCGGACCCGTTCGGGCCGACCACGGCGGTGATCCCCGGCTCGAACTTCAGGGTGGTCGAGGACGCGAAGGACTTGAAGCCGCGCAGGGTCAGTGTCTTCAGGTACACGCGCTCGCCGTCCTCCTCCGGGTTCGCGGTCGGGGAGCGGCGCCGGTGCGCGCGCCCGGCCGTCGCCCGGGCGGCCGCCGCACGCGCCCACCCGGGGATCGCCGGCGCGCGGTTCGCCACCGCGCGTCGGCACGGCGGCTCCGGGCGGGATCGCTCACCCCCGTGGCCCGCCGGGCGGACGCCCGCGAGCCTGTCGAACCCTACCGGCAGAGGACGCCGGGGCCCCGCATCCGCGCGCGACCGTTCTCCGCCGGATGCACCGGATCGGCACGGAACACACCGCAAGGCGTGGAACACGGCCCACGGCATGGAACACGCCGCACACGGCGAACGTCCTGAACACGATGAACGCGCCGGAGGCGCGCCTCAGGCGCGCACCACGGCTGACGCCGGGCACGCGACGGGCACGGCGGACACGCGACGGGCACGGCGGGCACGGTGAACTCCCGGGCAGCCCGAAGGCACGTCCGGCGACCGGACGTGCCTTGGAGCTGCCGCGACCGTCACCAACCGGGCCGACCGTCAGAGAACGGATGACCCGCCCCGCGAGGGGGCGGGCGGCCCGGCCGGGGACTGCCGCATGACGGGCAATGAACAAGGGACGCCACGGGTCGGTGGGGCGTCCCTGATTCCGCCGACGTGAAAAGCGGCGCCGATCAGGTCAGCGCCGGTTCACGGTCCTTCACTGCGAGCGATACCATGTCGCCCTCGGCGGCCGTCGCGAGCGCGTCGTTCTCCTCCTGGAGCCGGACGAGCTCGGCCTCCAGGTCTCGTACGCGCTGCTGCAGGCGCCGCATCTCCGCGACCATCCGGGGGTCGGGACCGCCGACGTGGCCGAGTAGAGCCTTCGCCATGACTAAGGGTCCTCCACGCTGAGTAACCAGCAGGAATCGCGCACGGGAAGCAACTGGACTCGGTGCGCGTATCAACTAGAGTCGCACCGGCGCGAGTCCTGGTCAAGATGGACATCACAGGCCGGTAACAACATGTCGTCCTTAGTTTAGCAGGATCAAACCGGAATTCCCTACCCGGTCAGCGTTCCTGGAAACCGGAGGCCCCGCCGCGCGGCTCCCCCCACCGCTCCACCACGCCGGTGACCCGTCCCGGACGTGCGGGAATCCCGGTTTCGGGCGTGGCGTCGGGGCGCAGCATCCCCAGCAAACGGTCACACGCGGTACGCGGCCCCTCGGCGTTCACCTCGACGCGGCCGTCGCGGAGGTTGGACGCGCTGCCCACGAGTCCCAGCTCCAGCGCGCGGGCGCGCACCCACCAGCGGAACCCGACCCCCTGCACGTGGCCCCGCACCCAGGCGGTCAACCGTACGTCCGGTTCGTCCGACATCTTCGGTCCTCCCCCGTTCTCGTGTCCCGGCCCGCTGGTGCCCGGCCCGGGCGGGTCGGCGCGGGCACGCCAGCCCGCTCCCGGCCCGTCCGGCGGCGTTCCGGCTGCTCAGTAGCGTGCCCGGCGGGGACGCGGCTGGCACTTGGGGCAGCTGAAGGACGAGCGGTTCATGAACTCGTCGCGGCGGATGGGCGTCCCGCAGCGGCGGCACGGCTCGTCCCGGCGGCCGTAGGCGTCCAGGGACCGCTCGAAGTAGCCGCTGTCCCCGTTGACGTCGACGTACAGGGCGTCGAACGACGTCCCGCCGACCGCGAGCGCCTCGCTCATCACCTCGCGCGCGGCCGCCAGCACGCGGGCGGACTCCGCGCGGGTCATCGTCTCGGTGGGACGCGCCCAGTGCAGTCGCGAACGCCACAGCGCCTCGTCGGCGTAGATGTTGCCGACGCCGCTGATCAGGGACTGGTCGAGCAGCGCCCGCTTGATCCCGGTGCGGCGCCGGCGCAGCGCGGCGAAGAACGCCTCCTCGTCGAAGGCGTCCTCCAGCGGGTCGGGCGCGATGTGCGCGACCGGCGCGGGCACCGGGTCCCCCGCCCTGGACGGCACCAGGTCGGCGACCAGCAGGTGCCCGAAGGTGCGCTGGTCGACGAAGCGCAGGTCCTGACCGCCGTCGGTGAACGTCAGGCGGACGCGCAGGTGCTTGTGGCGCTCCCGCTCCGGCTCCCCCACCAGGAGCTGCCCGCTCATGCCCAGATGGGCGAGCAGCGCCTCGGCCGGCTCGTCCTTCGCGCCGTCGGCATCCGCCTTCAGGGGCAGCCACAGGTACTTGCCGCGCCGCCTCGGCTCGGCGACCACGCGTCCGGCCAGGCGGCCGGCGAAGTCGGCCGGACCCTCCTGGTGCCGCCGGACGGCGCGGGGGTGCAGGACCTCGGCGGACGCGACCGTCCGCCCGGTGACCCAGCGGTCCAGCCCGCGCCGGACGACCTCGACCTCGGGGAGCTCAGGCACCGGCGACAGCGGCGGTCGCGCCGCCCTTCCCCTCGCCGTCCCGGCTCTTGCCCGCCTCGCCGCCGGCCTCATCGCCGGCCTCGCCGGCGCCCTGGACGACGGTCTCGCGGATGGCGTGCCAGGCGGCCTCGGCGGCGTGCTGCTCGGCCTCCTTCTTGGAGCGGCCCTCGCCGGACCCGTAGGCCGTGCCGCCGACCCGCACCGAGGCGCGGAACGTCTTCTGGTGGTCGGGGCCGGACTCGGCGACGTGGTACTCGGGGACGCCCAGCTCCTCCACGGCGGTGAGCTCCTGAAGCGAGGTCTTCCAGTCCAGGCCCGCGCCGAGGCCCGCCGAGCGGGTGATCAGCGCGTCGAACAGCCGGTGCACCAGCGCGGACGCCTCGTCCAGACCGCGGTCGAGGTAGACGGCGCCGATCAGCGCCTCCAGCGTGTCGGCGAGGATGGACGACTTGTCCCGGCCGCCGGTGCCCTCCTCGCCGCGCCCGAGCCGGATGTGCGGGCCGACGCCCAGCTCGCGCGCGACGCCCGCGAGGGCGCGCATGTTGACCACGGCGGCGCGGAGCTTGGCGAGCTGCCCCTCGGGCAGGTCCGGGTGGCCGCGGAAGAGGGTGTCGGTGACGACCAGGCCGAGCACCGAGTCGCCGAGGAACTCCAGCCGCTCGTTGGTCGGCAGGCCGCCGTTCTCGTAGGCGTAGGAGCGGTGCGTCAGCGCCCGCTCCAGCAGGTCGGGCGTGACCTCGACCTGCAGCGCCGAGGTCAGCTCGGCGCGATCCGGGATGGGACGGTCCTTCTTGCCGCTCACAGGCCCTCCTCGCCTGGCGTGGCAGCCTCGCGGGGCTGCCCGTGGACGGCGCGCGCGGCGGCGGGGAGGCGGCGGAGGTCCGTCCGCGAAAGCGAGGTGCGCGCCGGTGGGAATGTTCCCGGCGTG
>NZ_JBFAOF010000620.1:0-4396 GCF_040675125.1 Spirillospora sp. NPDC049652
ACCTGCCGCCGCTGCTGGCCGCCCCGGACGGCTCCAACGACTACCTGGAGGTGCCGCCCGCGCCGCCGCTCGGCGTGTTCGGCGGCGCGGCGATCGAGAGCCGCGAGTTCACCGTCGAGGACGGCTCGGTCTTCGTCATCTACACCGACGGCCTGGTGGAGAACCGGGGCCGCGACATCGACGACGGCCTGGCCCGGCTCCAGTCGCTGTTCACCGCCGACACCGTCGGCCGCCCCATGGAGGACCTGGCCAAGGCCACCCTCGCGGGCGTCTACGCCGACCAGCACCGCGACGACATCGCCGTCCTGCTGGCCCGGCTGCACCGGATGCCCGCCGACCGCATGGCGTCCTGGCCGCTGCCGACCGACCCCGCGTCGGTGCGGCGGGCGCGCGGCCTGGTGGCGAGCAAGCTCGCCGAGTGGGGCCTGTCCGACCTCGTCCACGCCACCGAGCTGCTCGCGTCGGAGCTGGTCACCAACGCGCTGCGGTACGCGCCCGGCGGCATCGAGCTGCGGCTGCTGTTCGAGCGCACCCTCACCCTGGAGGTGCTGGACCGCTCGGCCGCCCTGCCCCGCCTCCGGCACGCCGCCGACGACGACGAGAACGGCCGCGGCCTGCTGGTCGTCAGCCAGCTCGCGCACCGCTGGGGCACCCGCCGCACCCCGGCGGGCAAGGTCGTCTGGTGCGAGCAGATCGTCCCCGGCATCGCCCCCGAGCCGGACGAGCCCATCCCCAACTGGCCCGGCGAGAACCACCATCGCTGAATTTATTCAGACTCGGCCCACTGCGCTCGCCTAAAGGCTCGCTTCGTGACCGATCCTGGGTGAACGCGGCATCGCTTCGCGATCTGCCCGGTTGCGCTCGCCTTCGGCTTCGCTCCACCGGGCAGGTCACGCGTTCACGCGCGTGGCTGAGGGCGCGTCGAGACAGGACTTGGGCAGGTGCCGACACCGCTGATCGCCGCACCGGACCGGGGCCCGGGCGGGTCCCGGCCGGGGCGGGTCAGGGGTGCTCGCGCCAGCGGTTGGTGATGGGGAGGCGGCGGTCGCGGCCGAAGTTCTTCGGGGTGACCTTCGGGCCCGGCGGGTACTGGCGGCGCTTGTACTCGGCGAGGTCGGTGAGGCGGATGACGCGGTCGACCAGGTCCGGGTCGTGGCCGGCGGCGACCAGCCGCTCGCGGCCGAGGTCGCGCTCGACGTAGTCGACCAGCAGCGGGTCCAGGACGTCGTAGGGCGGCAGGGAGTCGGAGTCGCGCTGGCCCGGGCTCAGCTCGGCGGACGGCTCCTTGACGATGATCGCGTCCGGGATCGGCGGCCCCTCGAACGGGTGCAGGAACGGCAGGTCCGAGCCGACCTGCTCGTTCCGCCACCGGGCGAGCGCCCAGACCATGGTCTTGACCAGGTCCTTGATGGGCGCGAAGCCGCCCGCCGAGTCGCCGTAGATGGTGGAGTAGCCGGTCGCGAGCTCGCTCTTGTTGCCGCCGGTCAGCACCAGGTGGCCGTGCTCGTTGGACAGGCCCATCCAGATGTTCGCGCGGATCCGGGCCTGGAGGTTCTCCGCGGCGGTGCCGTGCAGCTCGACCTCGGCCTCGAACGCGTCGACCATGCCGCGGATCGGGACGGTCCGGGCGTGCACGCCCTGCCGCTTGACCAGCTCCTCGGCGTCGGTGACCGAGTGCTCGGACGAGTAGCGGCTCGGCAGCAGCACCACGTGCACGTTCTCGGGACCGATGGCGTCGCACGCGATGGTGGTGACCAGCGCGGAGTCGATGCCGCCGGACAGCCCGAGGATGACCGTCCGGAAGCCGTTCTTGCGGGCGTAGTCGCGCGTGCCGGTGACCAGCGCTCCGTACACCTCGGCGAGGTCGTCCAGCCGCTCCGCGACCTCCTGCGGACGGACCGGGTAGGCGGGCGCCGGGTCTTCGGACAGCACGTGCCGCTCGACGGTGATGGTCGTGCCGTCCGGGGCGGCGACCGGTTCGCGGCCGGGCCCGGGGTCCGGGGCGGCGGCGGGCAGCGCGAGGTCGGACACCAGCAGGTGCTCGGTGAACTGCGGGCCGCGGGCGAGCAGCGAGCCGTCCGCGCCGACCACGACCGAGTCGCCGTCGAACACCAGCTCGTCCTGGCCGCCGACCATGTTGACGTAGGCGAGGGCGCAGCCCGCCTCGCGGGCGCGCCGGGCGCACAGCTCGGCCCGGGAGTCCTGCTTCGCCCGCTCGTAGGGGGAGGCGTTGAGGGCCAGCAGCAGGCCCGCGCCGGTGGACCGGGTGACGCTGACCGGGCCGCCGTCCTGCCAGAGGTCCTCGCAGACGACGGTCGCGACGTCCACGCCGTTCACCCGGACGACCGGCAGCGTGTCGCCGCGCACGAAGACGCGGTACTCGTCGAACACGCCGTAGTTCGGCAGGTGGTGCTTGGCGGAGCGGACGAGCACCCCGCCGCCGTGCAGCCACGCCGCGCCGTCCAGCGGGGCCCCGGCGGGCAGGCCGGGCCGGACCAGGGCGACCGGACGGTGGTCCAGGTACCCGACGACGACCGGCAGGTCGCCGAGCCCCTCGTCCGCCAGCCGCCGCGCGAGCCGCTCCAGCGCGTCCCGGGAGGCCTCGACGAACGACGCGCGGAGGGCGAGGTCCTCGACGGGGTAGCCGGTGAGGACCATCTCGGGGAAGGCGACCAGGTGCGCGCCCGCGTCCCGGGCGCGCCGGGCCCAGGCGACCACCAGGGCGGCGTTGCCGCCGAGGTCGCCGACGGTGGGGTTGACCTGGGCGAGCGCGATCCTGAGCTGTGCCACGTCGTCCACCCTAGAAGGTCGGCGTCCCGGCGGTCGTCCGCCGAAGTATCGTCACTATGACGATTATGGCCCGGCCGGGTCAAGCGGCGGCGGTCGCGGGCGGCTGGGCCGTCCGCCGGCGGATGGCCGGCGCGAGCGCCAGCTGCACGCCCGCCGCGGCGACGCCGAGCGCGCCGCAGACCGGCCACATCAGCGCCGACCCGCCGAGGCTGAGCAGCTGCGTGCCGCCGAGCGGCGCGAGCATCAGGCCGCCCGACCAGGCGAGCCCGTACAGCCCGCCGTAGCGTCCGCGCAGGTGGTCGGGGGACAGGCCGGCCACGACCGCCTGCAGCACCGACGCCACCAGGATCTCGCCGAACGTCCAGAAGACCACGGTGACGGCGTACTGCCAGGGCGCGGACGCCAGGGCCGTGGCGCCGATCCCGATCCCGGCGACCGTCATGCCCACGGCCAGCACGAGCGAGTGGTCGCGCCGCGTGAGCCAGGCGTTCACCAGCGGCTGGACGGTGATGATCACGACGCCGTTGATCGCGATGACCCAGCCGTAGGTGCCCGCGCCGAGGCCGTGCTCGCGCATCGCCAGCGGCATCGTGGACATCGTCTGCATGAGGACGAACACGTAGGCCATCACGCCGAACGTGTAGCCGACCATGACCCGGTCGCGCAGCACGTCCAGGAAGCCGCCGCGCGGGCCCGGCTTCCCGTCCGCGTCCGCCGGACGCGCCGGACGGGTCTCCGGCACCGCCCGCCAGACCAGGGTCCCGAAGCCCGCGGCCGTGGCCGCGTTGATCCAGAACAGCGTGTGGAACCCGGTGCGGGCGAGCGTCCCAGCCGACACCATCGCGACCGCCCAGCCGAGGTTCACCGCCCAGAAGTTCAGGCCGAACGCGCGCGCCCGGTCCGCCGCCGGGACCATGTCGGCGACCATCGCCTGCGACGCGGGCCGGAACATGTCGAGCAGCAGGCCGAGCAGCGCTGCCGCCGCGACCAGCGCGACGATCCCCTGGGCGTAGCCGAGCGCCAGCATCGCCGCGCCGGTGCCGAACGTCGACAGCAGCAGCGTCCGCCGCCGCCCGATCCGGTCGGCGAGCATCCCGCCGAGGAACTGGCCGCCGAGCGAGCCCGCGCCGAGGACGGTCATCACGCCGCCCGCCTGCGCCAGCGACAGGCCGCGCGCCGTCGTCAGGTAGAGGCCGAGGAACGGCTCGACCATGGTGCCGAGCCGGTTGATCAGGGTGCCCGTCCACAGCGCCCAGAAGGCGCGCGGCAGGCCGCCGAGGCGGGGGGCGAGGAACGCGGCGAGACGGGACGGGGGGACGGGGACGGTGGGTTCGTGCAGGGATTCGTCGAGCGTGGTCACGGGATCGATGCTCGGGCCGCCGGACCGGTCGGGACACTCATTTAGCCTGGGCTAAAAGATCGGGGGAGCGATGATCGAGTTCGTGTTCACCCCGGACGACGCCGCCCGCGTCCGGTTCGCGTTCTCGCCGGTGTGGGAGGCGGTCGGCGGGCTGCGGGTGCTCGCCGACCCGTCCCTGCGCGCCCTGCACCTGCCGTGGCTGCGCGCCGTCCGGCCGCGGCTGGCCGGGCTCGACCTGGCGCTGCT
>NZ_JBFAOF010000621.1:0-4395 GCF_040675125.1 Spirillospora sp. NPDC049652
CACGCGTCGCCCCGTACAGCCAAGCCCCGAGCCGCTCCCGGTCACGAACGCGCGCGGCCCTCCGAGCCGCGTCCACCAGGACGTCGTGGACAACGTCGGCCGCCGGCCCATCGTGCAGCACGGACGCCGCATAGTCGTGCAGGCGAGCGGCGTACGCGTCGTACAACGTGGCCACCGCTCCCTCCTCGCGCGCCACCAGATCGAGCAGAAGCGCGCGGTCCCGGACGGGGTCGGGCGCGGGCCACAGCGGCTCGGCGGGCCAGGGGTCGGAGCGGCCGCGCCGCCGGACGCGGGCATGGCGGCCGGTCGCGTCGTCGGCTCCTGTGCCGATGGAGAAGGTGAGCTTCACAACGCCCCCAGGTGTCGGCTACCAACGACTCCACCGTGACGCATTGCCCTTACTGATCGTGATGCTTTTCTTGCAACAGGTGGCGATAAACCCAAATTCTGACACCACGTATCCGTACGACTACATAACGAAACCGCCGCTCGCACCCTGCAAGCACGAACGCCGCTCCCCCTCACTCCCGCCAACCACCGCCGAAGCCGCCGCCCTGTCCCAGCCACACCGCGAACCAGGACCCTCGACGGCCTTCCACCGCAGCACCACCCCACCCTCAGGACAGCTCGCGACCTGGGACAAGGTCGCCGTTCCGGTGAATCTGCCCCCCCTCGACGCAGCCCCCCTCGACGCAGCCGCCCTTTGAGAAGTCGCCGCTATAGACGGTGCCCGTGGCGCAACTGCTGAACTCGGGCACAGCAACCGCTCTGGACGGAGTTGCCGTCCTGACGGAGCCGCCTGCTCGGAAGAGGTCGGCACCGACCTCGGGTCGGCTCCCGTCAGGGGCGCAGCTGCCGCCGTAGACACGCACTGCCGCCCTCTACGCAGCCGCCGCTCTCGGGAGGAGTCGGCGTCGTGGGGCGGAGTTGTCGCCCAGACGGAGTGGCCATTCTCGGCGCAGTCGGCACCATTGGCGGTGCCGCCGCCCTCGGGGACGCCGGCACCGCCCTTGAGTCCGCTCACGTCAAAGACGAAGCCGCCGTCTCAGGCCGAGCTGCCCCCCATAGCGGGACCAGCATCCTTGCCGGGCCCAGCGCCCTTGCCGGGGGTGGCGTCCTTGGCGGGGGTTCCGTCATCGGCGGGTGTTCCGTCCTTGGCGGGGGTGGTGACTTGGGCGGAGGGGATGCCCTTGTCGCTACCGCTGCCCTCGGCGGGGGTGGCGTCTTCGGTGGGGGTGGTGGTCTCGGTGGAGACGCGCTGGGTGTTGAGGCGTTCTCGCATCGACTCGGCCAGGGTGCGCTTGAGGTCCGCGCGGGTCTGGCCCGTGCCGCGGCCGCCGGGCGGCGCGCCGCGCAGGTCGGCGCGCGAGACCTTGCGCCGCTGTCCGCCGACGCCGAGCATGTTGTTCCTGTTCTTGGCCATGGTGAAGCCGCTCCCGTGGTGCAGGCGATGACTGTCGTGGTCGTCGTCCGGCCCGGGCGGGAGTACCGCTGGGGGCCGTCCGTCAGACGGCGGCGCGGTGGCGGAAGGCGCGAACCGGGAAGGCCACCCAGGCGGTGGCGAACAGGTTGTCGAACATGCCGGCCAGCCTAGGCAGCGGCTCCGGACGGCCTCAAACGGTTTTCGGTCCGGCCGCCTGGGATACTCGTGGTGATGCTGTACTCACTGCTGTTCCGCCACGTCATCGCCCGGTTCATGGACGCCGAGGACATCCACCACCTGACGATGCGAGCGCTGCGCGGCGTCCAGGGGACGCCCGGCGCGGCCCCGCTGCTGCGCCGCGTGCTCGCGCCGCGCGACCCGGCGCTGCGGGTGGCGGCGCTCGGTCTGGAGTTCCCCGGCCCGCTCGGTCTCGCCGCCGGGTTCGACAAGGACGCGGTCGCCTACGACGCGCTCGGCGCGTTCGGTTTCGGGCACGTGGAGATCGGGACGCTGACCGGGCAGGCGCAGCCGGGCAACCCGCGTCCGCGCCTGTTCCGGCTGCTCCCGGACAGGGCGGTCGTGAACCGGATGGGCTTCAACAACCGGGGCTCGTCGGACGCCGCGCGCCGCCTGCGCGCGCGTCGTCGGACGCCGCAGAGCACGATCGTCGGCGTCAACATCGGCAAGACGAAGGTGGTTCCGGAGGCGGAGGCCGTCGCCGACTACGTCGCGAGCGCCGAGCGGCTCGCCCCGCTCGCCGACTACCTCGTGGTGAACGTGAGCTCGCCGAACACGCCGGGCCTGCGCGACCTCCAGGCCGTCGAAGTGCTGCGTCCGCTGCTGACCGCCGTCCGGGAGGCCGCGGACCGCGTCACGCCGGACCGGCACGTCCCGCTGCTGGTGAAGATCGCGCCCGACCTGGCGGACGACGACGTGGACGCCGTCGCCGACCTCGCGCTCGACCTGGGCCTGGACGGCATCATCGCCACGAACACGACGATCTCCCGCGACGGCCTCGCCAGCCCGGCGGCGCTCGCCAAGGAGACGGGCGGGCTGTCCGGCGCTCCGCTGAAGGCGCGTTCGGTGGAGGTGCTGCGGCGGCTGCGCGCCCGCACCGGCGACCGGCTCGTCCTGATCTCCGTGGGCGGCATCGAGACCGCCGACGACGTCTGGGAACGCGTCCGCGCGGGAGCCACCCTCGTCCAGGGCTACACCGGCATGATCTACGGCGGACCGCTCTGGGCCTGGCGCGTCCACCGCGACCTGTCCCGCCGCCTGCGCGGCAGCGCGTTCCGCACCCTCTCCGAAGCCCGCGCCGCCCACAACCCCACCGCCCGCAGAACCGCCTGACCCCAGCGCGCCGCCGCCCAGGCCCCCACGCCACCCCTGGTCAGCCGAGGGAGGCGATGTCGAAGAAGCCGTCTGCGATCAGTTCGGGGAGGACGGCCGCCGCGTGGGCGCGGATCTGGTCGCCGTCCATGTCCATGAGCTGCGCGATCGCGTCGAGCAGCGGGGCGAGGGGCAGTGATCCGTCGCAGACGCCGGCGAGGCCCGCCTCCGCGGTCCCGACGCCCGCGGCGCGGCGCAGGCGGCCGGTCTGGCGGAGCAGGATCCGCTCGGGGTGCTCGTCGCCGGGCGGCCCGATCTGCTCCTGGACGAGACCGGCCACGGACCGCAACCGGATCTGCTCCAGCCCGTCCAATCGTCCACAGGCTGTGGAAAACTCTCGGGCGGCGGCGAGGCCGTCCAGGACCGCGCCCGCGTACGCGCCGACGGGCTGGTCGACGGTGTGCCGCAGCTCCTCGATCCGGACGGCCGGGCGGCCGTCCGCGCCCGCCCGCAACGTGATCCAGCCGAAGCCGACCGCCTCGACCCGGCGGGCGTCGAAGTAGTCCAGCCACTCCTTGTAGCGGCGGCCGTGCTCGGGGGTGCCCGCCTCCGCCGAGTCGCGCAGCCACAGCTCGGCGTACTCCGCCGGATCCTGGACGTCCCGCTGCACGACCCACGCGTCGCAGCCGGCCGCCTCGACCCACGCGCCGACCCGCTCCTGCCACGGTTCGCCCTGGATGTGCAGCCAGTTCGCGAGCAGCTGGACCGTCCCGCCCTCGGTCAGCAGCGCGGGCGCCTCGGCGACCAGGCGGCGGCAGAACTCGTCGCCGTGCATGCCCGACTCGCGGTAGGTGAAGCCGCTCTCGGGCGGTCCGACGACGAACGGCGGGTTGGACACGATCAGGTCGAACCGGCGGTCGCGGACGGGTTCCAGCAACGACCCCTCCAGCAGTTCGACACCGTCCAGCCGGGACAGCGCGAAGCTCTTCGCGGCCAGTTCCAGCGCCCGCGGGTTGATGTCGGTGGCCGTGATGCGCGCCGGTTTCCGGCCGATCGCCGGGTCGGCCAGATGCAGCACCTGCACCCCGCATCCGGTCCCGAGATCGAGGACGTTGTCCACAGGCTTGTGGACAACCAGGCGGGCCAGGCTCGTCGCCGCGCCGCCCGTCCCCACCACGTGGTCGGGTCGCGGGAGCCGCCCCTCGCCGGGGCGCACCTTGAGGTCCGAGACGACGTATCCGAGATGCCCCGCCCCGAGGACCGACTCGACCGGCTCGACGTGGAAGACGGGATACAGCTCGTCCCCGTCCAGCCTGGCGAGCTCAGCGTCCACCAGGTCCGCGGCGAAACCGGGCAGCCGGGACGCGGCGACCGGCGCCTGCAGCCAGAACAGCCGGATCAGCTCGGCGAGCGGCGACCCGCCGGCGGTCGCCCGCAGCGCCGGGACGATCTCGTCCCGCGCCAGCGCGCCGCCCGCGACCGGGCCCAGCATCTCCCGGACGCCCGCGACGGTGTATCCGGCCTCTTCGAAACGGGCTCCGAGACGCCCGAGCAGTTCACCCACCCGACCATCCTCCCGCCCGCGGGCACGCCGCGCGGACAGCCCCGCCCCGTCGCGCGCCGGGCGGCGCGTTGACCGGCGG
>NZ_JBFAOF010000622.1:0-4393 GCF_040675125.1 Spirillospora sp. NPDC049652
GTGTGTGCGAGCCGCCCGGTCGCGTCGTCCACGTAGGACCCGGCGGTGGCCCCGCCGAGCTCGGCGGACAGGTCCTTGGCCAGGGCGGCCTGAGCGGCCGCCGGGGAGTGGGCCGCCGCCGGTGCGGCGGCGCCCGTCCCGGGGGCCGCGGACGCGAGCGCCGGTGCGGCGGCCAGGCCGGCCGCCGTCAGGCCGAGGGCCGTGCACAGCACGACCGGTCCGCGTCCGCGGATGTGACGGTTTTTCACTGGGCCTCCAGAGGGGATTGGGCGCGCCCCTAATGGCGCGCCGGAGGTTCCCCCGAGCCTGATGGCTCCGGTTCCCTGAACGGAACCCGAGAAAGTGCCGAAGGATCGCCGGAGGCGTTGGCACATTGGGTGCGGGTCCGAATGGGCGTTTCGGGCAGGGTGATCCGATGGCCGAAACCCCCGCGGCGTTGGATGACGTGTCCAACAACGGCCCGGCGGCGGTGCCGGACGGGCCTGTCCGGCGCGTCCGGCCGGACGTATCGTCGAAGGCGGCGGGGGCGGCACAGCAGGCCACGGGAACCACCCCGCCCCCGGCCTCCGCCCGTTGGAGTCGCCATGGGCATCGAGATCCGGGTGGAAGGGCTCAGGAAGTCGTTCGGACGGCAGGTCGTCTGGGAGGACGTCACGCTCACGGTCCCGGCCGGCGAGATCTCCGCGCTGCTCGGGCCGTCCGGCACCGGCAAGTCGGTCTTCCTGAAGAACCTGGTGGGGCTGCTGCGCCCGGACCGCGGCCACGTCTACGTGGACGGCCGCGACGTGCCCCGCGTCCGCGAGAACGAGCTGTACGAGGTGCGCCGCCGGTTCGGCGTGCTGTTCCAGGACGGCGCGCTGTTCGGCTCGATGAGCATCTACGACAACATCGCGTTCCCGCTGCGCGAGCACACCCGCAAGAGCGAGTCGGAGATCCGGCGGATCGTCCTGGAGAAGATGGAGATGGTCGGCCTGACCGGCTCCGGCGACAAGCTGCCGGGGGAGATCTCGGGCGGGATGAAGAAGCGCGCCGGGCTCGCCCGCGCGCTCGTCCTCGACCCCGAGGTGATCCTCGCCGACGAGCCCGACTCCGGCCTCGACCCGGTCCGGACGGCCTACCTGAACCAGCTGTTCGTGGACCTGAACGCCGAGATGGGCGCGACGTTCCTCATCGTCACCCACGACATCGGCACCGCCCGCGTCCTGCCCGACAACCTCGGCCTGCTGTTCCGCCGCGGCCTGGTCATGTTCGGGCCGCGCGAGATGGTGCTGTCCAGCACGCACCCGGCCGTGGACCAGTTCTTCAACGCCCGCCGCCAGGGCCCGATCGGCATGGCCGAGGAGAAGGACGCCGCCGACCAGGCCGCCGAGGGCGAGGCCCCGCGCGCGCTGCCCGCGCCGATCCAGCCGCAGCTCATGCCGAGCGACGGCCGCGTCCGGCCGTCCATGCGGCGGCCGGGGGAGTGGCTGGCCGCCCACCACGTCAAGCCGCCGCCCGGCTCGTTCGTCGACGAGACGGGACGGGACTGGCTGCGGGACTGGGACGCGCTGACCGCGGAACGGCAACGTCCCCAGTAACCGTCCCGCGCGAAGGAGCCCCACGCCCGCGCGCCCGCACGCCCGCAGGCCCGCACGTCCGCACGTCCGCAGGCCCGAACGTCCCGGACGGCCGGTCGGGTTGCGACAATCGGGACGTGACGCTGCTGCTGAACCGCTCCGACCTCGAACGCCACCTCGACCCCGCCGCGATCATCGCGGCCCTGCGCGCCGGGTTCACCGCCGAACCGGGCGAGACCGCCGCGCGCCGGGTGGTGTCCGCGCTGCCCGGCCCGGGCACCGCGACCGCGCTCATCCCCGGCCTGGTCGCGGGCGTTCCGGCCTACACGGTCAAGGTCAACGCGAAGTTCCCGGCGTCCCGGCCCGCGCTGCGCGGCGTGGTCTGCCTGCACGACCTGGAGACCGGCGAGCTGCTCGCGCTGCTCGACTCGGCGACCGTCACCGCCTGGCGCACCGGCCTCGCCGCCGCCCTCGGCACCGCCGTCCTCGCCCGGCGCGGCGGCGGGCAGGTCGCGGTCATCGGCGCGGGCGCGCAGTCCGACCTGGTGCTGCGCGGCCTCGGCGCCCTCCGCGACGCCCCCGCCGCCGGCGGTCCCGAACTCACCGGCACGGGCCTCGGCATCACCGGGCTCACCGTCACCGACCTGGACGCCGACCGCGCCGCCGCGTTCGCCGAGCGGCACGGGGAGCGGCTCGGCGTCCCGGCCGGGATCGCCGTCGACGCGCGCGCCGCAGCCGAGGACGCGGACATCGTGATCACGGCGACCTGGGCGCGGCGCCCGCTGCTGCACGCCGCCGACATCGCCCCCGGCACCCACCTGACCGCGCTCGGCGCGGACGAGCGCGGCAAGTCCGAACTGGCCCCCGACCTGCTCGAACGCGCCCGCGTCGTGGTCGACGACCTGCCCCTCGCGGTAGAGATGGGCGTGCTCGCGACGGCGGGCCTGTCGGTGGGGGACGCCGCCGGGACGCTCGGCGACCTGCTACGCGGGGAGGTCCCCGGCCGCGTCCGCGACGAGGAGGTCACCGTCTACGCCCCCGTCGGCCTGCCCTGGCAGGACCTCGCGCTCTCCTGGGCGGCCTACCAGGCGGCCCGCGCCGCCCGCGTCGGCACATCGTTCGACTTCCTCGGATGAGCCATCGGCCGCCGGGGACCGGCCGGTGAGACCTTGGTCGCACACCGAAAGTCCGATACCGCCGGTCAGGGCCGGTCTCTAGGTTGGAACCCATGACGACCTCCTCTGACGTCGCGCTCGTCCTCGGGCCGGGCGGCCCGGTCGGGACGGCGTGGCTGCTCGGCCTCGCCAACGGCCTCCGCCGCGCGGGCGTGGACCTCGCCCGCGCGGACCTCATCGTCGGCACCTCGGCGGGCGCGATCGCCGGGGCGGCGATCGCCACCGGCCGCGACCTGGACGGGCTCGCCGAGCTCCCGCCGCGCGAGCGGATCGGCGACCCGACCGCGATGGCCCGCGTGGCGCAGATCATGAACGGGGCCGGCGCGGATCCGGCCGCGGCGCTGCGCGCGGTGGGAGCGCTGGCCCGCGAGGTGGCCGCGATGCCGGGTGAGCAGCACATGGCCGCCATGGAGTGGACGGTCGGCACGAGCGTGTGGCCGGACGCGAACCTGCTGGTCACCGCCGTGGACGTCGAGGCCGGGCGGCCCGTCGTCTGGACGCGCGACAGCGGTGTCCCGCTGCACGCCGCCGTCGCGTCGAGCAGTGCCGCGCCCGGCGCCGTCCGTCCGGTCGAGATCGACGGCCGCGAGTACATCGACGGCGCGTTCGGCGGCGGGTCGAACGTCCACCTCGCGGCGGGCGCGGGGACGCTCGTCCTCATCGAGCCGATGGGCGGCATGATGCCCGGCCCGGACGGCGGAGCCGACCTGCGGATCCTTCCCGACGCCGCCGCCCTGGAGGCGTTCGGCCCGGACATCGGCGACCGGAACCGCTGGAGCCCGGCCTACCAGGAGGGACTCCGGCAGTCCGCCGACCTCGTCAAGCCCCTCGCCGACCTGCTGACCTAACGCCTCCGGACCCGTCCGCGTCGCCGCCTACCGGCCGACCCGGGGGTGCTGCGAGGTCAGGTGCCATCCCGCGCAGGTCGGGCAGCGGTAGGCGCGGGTCTCGGCCTTGTCCCGGTCCTGGCGTCCCTGGTGCTGGATCGTCGCCAGAGCCAGCGTGGCGGCGATGCGGTCCCGGAAGCGGACCTTGCCCGTGGGGCAGCGGGTCGGCGGGTGCGGGGTTCGGCGACGGGACATCGGAGCCACCTCCGGCGCGTCAGGGTGATGGTTCCGGTGTACCGCAGGATGGGGGCAAAGTCCCGACTTCATCCGGCAAATGGGGCGGAAGGGGCTCAGGTCACCATTGAACCCTGTTCGCTTTCGTGTTGGGGTGAAGAGGTGATCTGGGACCGCTTCCGCCTCGACGGCCGGGTCGCCGTCGTGACCGGCGCCGGACGGGGCATCGGCGCGGCCTCCGCCGTCGCGCTCGCGCAGGCCGGCGCCGACGTCGTCCTCGCCGCCCGCACCGAGGAGCAGCTGCGCAAGGTCGCCGCCGAGGTCGAGGCCGCCGGGCGGAGGGCGCTGGTCGTCCCGTCCGACCTGGCCGACCCGGCCGCCTGCGCCGACCTGGCCGGACGCGCCGCGAGCGCCTTCGGCCGCGTCGACATCGTCGTCAACAACGTCGGCGGCGCGCTGCCGCGGGCGTTCCTCGACACCGGGCCCGCCGACCTGGAGGAGGCGTTCCGGTTCAACGTCTCCGGCGCGCACGCCCTGACCAGCGCGGCCGTCCCGCACATGCTCGCGGCGGGCGGCGGAGCGGTCGTCAACATCGCGTCCG
>NZ_JBFAOF010000623.1:0-4387 GCF_040675125.1 Spirillospora sp. NPDC049652
CCTGGCGCCGCTGGCCGGCGCGCTCTGCGACCGGACCTCCGGCCGGTTCGGCCGCCGCCGTCCCTGGATGGTCGGGGGCGCGTTCGCCTGCATCGGCACGCTGCTGTTCAGCGGCGCGCAGCACACGGTCGCCGGGGTCGCGTTCGGGTCGTTCCTGCTGTCGGTGAGCATCATGGTGATGGGCGCGGGCCTGAACGCGGTCGTGCCCGACCAGGTTCCGGCCGCGCAGCGCGGCGTCGTGCTGGGATGGGCGATGGTCCCCCTGGCGGGCGCGCTGATCCTCGGCGGGGTGCTGATCGGGCTCGTCAGCGGGTTCGAGGCCGGTTACCTGGTGATGGCCGCGTTCCCGCTGACCGTCCTGCTGTTCGGGTTCTGGGTGAGGGACACACCGCTGCCCAGGGGCGGTCGCGAGCCGTTCTCGCTGAGAATCTTCCTGCGGGGCTACCGCGTCAGCCTGAAGGACGACCCGGACTTCGTCTGGGCGCTGGTCTCCCGCTTCGTCATGTCGCTCGGCTACGGGCTCGGCACCCTCTACCTGCCCTACTTCCTGGACGACGTCCTGCACTACGAGCGGTTGTTCCCGGGCCGGTCGAGCGAGGACGGGCTGCTCATCGTGATCGGCATCAACGCGGTCTCGACCGTCGCCATGGTGATCATCGGCGGGTGGCTGTCGGACAAGCTCGGCAGGCGCCGCCTGCCGGCGTTCCTCGGCGGGCTGACGATGGGCGTCGCGGCGGTCCCGCTGGCCCTGTCCCCGACCTGGACGATGACGCTGGTGGCGGCCGTCATCCTCGGCCTGGGCTACGGGGTGTACCTGGCGGTCGACACGGCGCTGGTCACCGAGGTGCTCCCCGCCTCCGAGGACCGGAGCAAGGACATGGCGCTCGGCAACCTGATGGGGTCGCTTCCCTACGTCCTCGTCCCTCCGATCGCCTCGCTCCTGATCGGCGATCTGGGGGGCTATCCGGCGCTGTTCCTGAGCTCGGCCGCGATGTCGGTGGGCGGGGCGGCCCTGGTGTGGAAGGTCAAGGGTGTCCGCTGACCCGGGCCGGCGGCAGGGCCGGCCGGCGTGGCCGACTGGCGTGGCCGGCCGTCAGCCCGTCCGCAGTGACCGGATCCGATCGTCGAGGTAGCTGTTGAGAACGCGTTTGCACTCGGCGATCAGCTGGGGGTCGCCCTGCGGGTCGGTCCGGAAGGCCAGGTTCAGCACGCTGTCCGCGCATTCCAGCGCCACCCGCAGCGCGATCTCCAGTTCGGCGTCGTCCCGGATGCCGACCAGGGACGTGGCCAGTTCGCGGAGCCGTCCGGCGACGGCGGTGTTGTTGTCCAGGGTCGGATCGAGGGCGTGGTCCTGGCCGGCGGCGCCGAAGTCGATGACGTTGAAGCCGGGGACCGTCCGGCGCATGGCGACGAACTCGTCGACGGCCACGTCCACCGCGGCCGGGATGTCCCCGGGCCGTTCGCGTTCCAGCCGGCCCGCGACCCGTTCGACGAACAGCTCCAGGTTGCGGGCGGCGAGCGCGCCGAGCAGCCCTTCCTTGTCGGAGAAGAACTGGTACAGGGTGCCGATGGGCACCTCGGCGCGGCGGGCGACCTCCTTGGTGGTCAGCGCGACCAGGCCGACCTCCTCCAGCACTTCGGCGCAGGCGTCCAGCAGCCGCTCGAAGCGCTCGACGCTGCGCTTCTGGACGGGCCGGCGGCGCTGGGCCCCCACGGTGCGCTCCTGATTCACCCGCCCATCATTCCATCGCTCCCGTCACTACGAGTGAACCTCATATCTGGAGGACAGGCATGACCCTGAACCATCTGCCCGCGGACTTCGTCTGGGGCGCCTCGACGGCGTCCTACCAGATCGAGGGCGCCACCAAGGAGGACGGCCGCGGCCCGTCGGTGTGGGACACCTTCACCGCACGGCCCGGTGTGATCCGCGACGGGCACACCGGTGACGTCGCCTGCGACCACTACCACCGGTACGAGGAGGACCTCGCGCTGATGGCCGAGGCCGGGCTCACCGGCTACCGCTTCTCGATCGCCTGGCCCCGCGTCCAGCCGACCGGCCGCGGCGAGGTCAACCCCAAAGGCCTGGACTTCTACGACCGCCTGGTGGACGGCCTGCTCGCGCGCGGTGTCGAACCCTTCCCCACGCTGTTCCACTGGGACCTCCCCCAGGGCCTGGAGGACGACGGCGGCTGGCTGAACCGCGACACCGCGTACCGCTTCGCCGAGTACGCCGCCATCGCGGCGGCCAGGCTGGGCGACCGCGTGACGAACTGGATCACGCTGAACGAGCCGTTCATCCACATGGTCTGGGGCTACGGCCTCGGCACCCACGCGCCGGGCCGCGCGCTGATGGTCGACTGCCTGCCGGTCGCCCACCACCAGCTGCTGGGGCACGGGCTCGCGCTGCGGGAACTGCGTGAGCGCGGCCTCCAGGTGATGATCGCCAACAACTGCACCCCGGTCTGGCCCGCCTCGCAGTCGCCCGCCGACCTCGCGGCCGCCGAGGCCTACGACAGCCTGCACAACCGCCTGTTCGCCGACCCCCTCTTCACCGGGGCCTACCCCGACCTGTCCGCCTTCGGCGTCGACGCCGCCCTCGGCGGCTCCGTCCAGGACGGCGACCTCGAACTGATCTCCGCTCCCCTGGACGCCCTCGGCGTCAACTACTACAACCCCACACGCATCCAGGCCCCCACGGCCGAGGGCCTCCCGTTCGAGGAGGCACCGATCGACGGCTACCGCCGCACCGCCTTCGACTGGCCCGTGGTCCCCGACGGCCTCCGCGAACTCCTCGTCCTGCTGAAGGAGCGCTACCCCGCGCTCCCCCCGGTCCACATCACCGAGAACGGCTGCTCGGTGAACGACGTCGTCACCGAGGACGGCACCGTCCCCGACACCGACCGCATCGACTACCTGGACACCCACCTGCGGGCCGTCGACGCCGCCGTGGCCCAGGGCGTGGACGTGCGCGGCTACTTCACCTGGACGCTGATGGACAACTTCGAATGGGCCGAGGGCTTCCACCAGCGCTTCGGCCTCGTCCATGTCGACCACGACACCCAGGTCCGCACTCCGAAGGCCTCCTTCGCCTGGTACCGCGACCTCATCAAGGCCCACCGCACCTGAGCCACGCGCGCCCCGCCGCAGGCATGTCGCCGAGGGCGGGTCAGTACTCGTAGGTCTGGATCAGGGGTGGGTGGCCGTTCCAGGATGCGATGACCGAGGAGCCGTGGGTGCCATCGGTCAGTTCCACGCGCAGCCAGGTCGTCTGGTGCCAGACCTGGCTGCGCACACCTGGATTCGGCGATGCCGAGACGAGGCGTGCACCTGCCGGACTCAGCTCCAGCACGACCCGTCCGGATCGGACGATGACCACCCGCACGTTGCGGCCGTCTCGGCCTCTGCCCTTGCTGCCGCCGGAGGGACCGCCCTGGGCAGGAGGCCGGGGACGCGTCTCCGCGTTCTTCGACCGGTGTGGGGCGGGGGCGATGGACCGTGTCGACGGAACGACCATCGCTTTCAACTGAACTGACGGCGGTTGAGTGCCCGGTTCCTCGGGCTGGACCGGGTGGTTCGGCGTCAGCGCGCCGCCGCGCGGGGCGCTGTCGGGGGTGATCGTCCAGGCGATGCCCAGCCCGGCCAGGGGCACGAGGAGCCCGATGGCTGCGAGGCGTGGCTTGACCAGGATGCGCGCACCGCGTGCTCCGGCCGAGGGGCGCGGGCTGGTGCGGGAGGGCGGGGGCGAGTCGTCGGCCGGCGTTGGAGCGGCCGTGGGCGGAGTCGGCTCTTGGCGTCCGCCGACACCCGCCCAGAGCGGCAGCGCGTGCCGTCCGGGGAGTCGCCGGTGCGGGGCGGCCGGACGGCGCGGCGATTCCGCCCGGTGGCGAGGGGACGGGGTGGAGCTGGGCATGAGTCGATCACCGTGAAAGGGAAGAGGGCGGCCGGCCTGCGAACGGAGGGGCCGAAGAGCACTCTCACCGGCGGTCCCCGTGCACGTCAACCCGGTCGGCGGTCCCCTAGGGCACTCCACATGCTCTCTTCAGGAGCTCTTAAGGAGACCTGACTTACGATCTCGCCCTGTTCGTGGCGGTTTGAGCTGCCGCCGAGGCTCCGGGGCTTAAGGAAGATTCGTGAGGGTTCACACGCGTCCAGACTCGTCCATCCACCGGATCAGGCGTTCCGGTGCCGCGCTCACCTCGGGCGCCGCGTTGCTGGGGGCGCCGTTGGTCGCGGTCGGGACGGCGGCCGCCGACACCGCGCCGGCGAGCGGGACGCCCGCGACGATGAGCGCCGACCCGCTGCCGACCTGGCAGGTCGACGGCGTCGTCTGGAGCATGGCGACGGTGGGCGACACGGTCTACGCGACCGGCAACTTCAGCAAGGCCCG
>NZ_JBFAOF010000624.1:0-4380 GCF_040675125.1 Spirillospora sp. NPDC049652
CGGCGACCGAGGTGTTCGTGACCGTCGGCGCGACCGAGGGCATCGCCGCCGCGCTGCTCGGCCTCGCCGAGCCCGGCGACGAGGTGGTCGTCTTCGAGCCGTACTACGACTCCTACGCGGCGATGATCGCGATGGCCGGGGCGGTCCGCCGGACGGTCACGCTCCGCCCCGAGCACGGCCGGTTCACCTTCGACCCGGACGAGCTGCGCGCCGCCGTCACCCCGCGGACCAGGCTGATCATGGTGAACTCGCCGCACAACCCGACCGGGACGGTGTTCACCCGCGCCGAGCTGGAGACGATCGCGGCGGTCTGCCGCGAGCACGACCTCGTCGCGATCACGGACGAGGTGTACGAGTACCTGACCTTCGACGACGTCGAGCACGTCAGCCTCGCCGCGCTGCCCGGCATGCGCGAGCGGACGGTCGTGGTCTCCTCCACCGGCAAGACGTTCTCGGTGACCGGCTGGAAGACCGGCTGGGTGTGCGCGCCCGCGCCGTTCGTGAGCGCCGTCCGGACGGTCGCGCAGTTCGTCACGTTCACCGCGAGCGCCCCCTACCAGCGCGCGACCGCGTACGCGCTGCGCGAGGAGGGCGCGTGGGTGGAGAACCTGCGCAAGTCGCTGCAGGCCAAGCGGGACCGGCTGATCACCGGCCTGGAAGCGGCCGGGTTCGGCACGCTCCGCCCGCAGGGCACCTACTTCGTGCAGGCCGACATCCGGCCGCTCGGCTTCACCGACGGCCTCGAACTCGCCCGCGCGCTGCCCGAGCGCGCCGGGGTCGTCGCGATCCCGACGCAGGTGTTCTACGACCACGCCGAGGCCGGCGCGCATTTCGTCCGGTTCGCGTTCTGCAAGCGCGAGGACGTCATCGACCAGGCCGTCGAACGCCTGCACCGCCTCGCCCGCTGACGCCCGGCCCGCGCCCCCTCGACCCTCGGCTCAACTATCGGCGACGCGCGGGAAGGCCGTGTCTCTTGATCTCCACGGGTTGCGCATTTACGCTCGGGATGCTTGAGAAGCGCTCATTATCGAGCATTCCTGTGAGGTGTCCGTGCCGCGTGTGTCCCGACGCAGCCGTCCCGTAACCCGCCGCAGAACAAGCACCACCACCACCGTCAACGCCGTCACCGCCGCCGTCGGCGCCGTCGCGCTGGCGGCGCCGCTGACCGTCGCCCTGGCGCCGTCCGCCGTCGCCGACTCAGCCCGGACCGACTCAGCCCAGACCGCCGGAACCGCGAGCGCCACCGTCCGCCAGGACGCCAGGACGGTCACCGTCGCCGCCCGCGACTACGAGATCGGCATCGCCCGCAAGCCGTTCGCCATCACCACCCGCCGCGCCGGGAAGACCGTCCTCGCGACCGCCGCGAGCGGCGCGTTCGACCTCGCCCGCCCGGACGGCACCCGCGTCACGCCCACCGAGGTCAGCGCGGCCCGCTGGACGGACGGCACGCTGAACCTGTCGGTGGCGACGTCCGACGCCGCCACCACGCTGACCGTCAGGATCACTCCGTCCGCCGACCGCTACCGCGTCCAGACCGGCGTGACCGGCTCGAACGCCTCGACCGTGACCGCCGCGGCGCTGCATCTCGACATGGCGTCGGGCGGCCACTGGTACGGGCACGGCGAGGCCAAGAGCGACGCCGAGGGCGAACCCGACACCCGCCAGCCCTGGCCGCTGGACGCCGCGACCGGCAAGGAGCAGGTCAACGACACCACGTTCGGACCGGCGTCGTACCTGATGACCGAGCCGTTCTGGTTCACCGCGACGTCCGCCGGGCTGTACGTGGACACCGGCAACCTCATGCGCGTGTCGCTCGGCCGCCTCCACCCGGGCGTCGCCGACTTCGAGGTCACCGACACCGCGAACCTGGACGCGACGTTCTTCGTCGAGCGCACCCCGCGCGCCGTCTACCAGGACTACATCGGCATCGCGGGCAAGCCCCGGGCCGTCGGCGCGACCCCCGCGCAGTTCACCAAGCCGCTCTGGAACTCGTGGGCGCAGTTCTACTCGACCGTCGACCAGAAGGGCTTCCTCGACTACGCGCGCTCGCTGCACGACGCGGGCGTCCTCGCGCACACCATGCAGCTGGACGACGGCTGGATGACCCACTACGGCGACTACACCTGGAACGCCAAGTTCCCCGACCCCAAGGGCATGTCCGACCAGGTCCACGCCATGGGCTACGACTTCGGCGTCTGGATCACCCAGTGGATCAACCTGGACGCCGACAACTACCGGGTCGCCAAGGAGAAGGGGTACCTGCTCAAGTCCAAGCAGGACCCGTCCCAGCCCTGCACGGTCACCTGGTGGAACGGCAAGGCCGGGCTCATCGACCTCGGCAACCCCGACGCCTACAAATGGTACGAGGGCCAGCTCAAGAAGCTCCAGGCCGACTACGGCGTGGACGGCTTCAAGTTCGACACCAAGTTCTTCGACGAGCGGTGCGCCGCGTCCAACGGGCTCGACGCCGCCGGATACCGCAGGCTCGGCGCGGAGCTCGCCCAGCAGTTCGACCTCCAGGGCGCGGGCATCCGCGTGCACTGGACGGGCGCGCAGAAGTACGGCTTCGTCACCCGCACCGTGGACAAGGGCACCGACTGGGCCTCGCTCAACGCCGCCGTCAAGCAGAACCTCGCCGTCTCGGTCATCGGCTACCCGTTCGTCGCCACCGACATGATCGGCGGTTCGGACAGCATGCCGCCGCCGACCGGCGACGTCCTGGTGCGCTGGGCGCAGGCGGCGTCCCTCATGCCGATCGAGTACGCCTCGACCTCGCCGCTGAGGGTGTACGACTTCGTGAACAAGAAGTGGGTCACCTACCCGCCGGAGGTCGCCCGCCACTACGCCGCCGCGACGCGGCTGCACGCCGCGCTCGCCCCCTACATCCGGGACCAGGCCGCGCGCGCCGTCCGCACCGGTGAGCCGATCATGAAGCCGCTGTTCTTCCGGCACCCGGACGACCCGGCGTCCTACACGGTCTCCGACGAGTGGCTGCTCGGCGACGCGCTGCTCGCCGCGCCCGTCCTCGCGGCCGGGACGAGCCGCGACGTGCACCTGCCGCCCGGCACCTGGTACGACGTCGTCCGGCACCGCGCCGTGAAGGGCGGCGACCTGCGCGGCTACCGCGCCGGCCTGGGCACCGTGCCGCTGTTCGTCCGGCTCGGCGCGCCCGACGCCCCGCGCCTGCTGAAGATCCTCAAGTAGCCCGGACGGGCCCGGGAGCCCGCACCGGGCTCAGGAGTTCCGGACGGGCAGCCCGGTCCACGCGGACGCCGCAGCGGCGGCCGCGTGGGCCGTGGTGTCGGTGAACTGGTCGGCGAAGGAGACCGGAGCGCCGTACGAGCTGAGCGACCGCCGCGCCATCCGCGCGTGCCTGCCGGTGAGGCTCGCGACGAGCTGCTCCGGGTCGTCCACGGTCAGCAGCAGGAGGTGCGCTCGGCCGTGGCGGCGGAGCGGGAACAGCGGGAAGACGCGGACACCGGTGATCCGCGCCCACGGCACGGTCGTCCTCCCTCCCGCGATGGTCACCCCGTCCTCGCCGAGCGCCATCGTGGGGTCGTCCTGACGCGCGCGCACGAGCGCGGACGCCAGGAGCACCAGCATGAGCCCGGTCAGAATGCCGAACACCGCGATGGTGGCCACGGCGGCGTGCGAGACGAGCGCCACCGTGCCGAACGCCGCCTGGACCAGCGCGCACCCTCCGAGAAAAATGATCAGTTTGCGGGGCACGACCCGCACGTCCAGCGGTTCCCTCCGCCCTGCCGGCACGGACTCGGCCGTCGCGCCTTCGGCCCTCGGCAGCGGGACGTGGGCGTTCACCGTGATGATCCGGTTGAGCGCGGTGAGCTGGTTCTGCGCCCAGCCGAACACTCCCACCGCGAACGCGACGACGAGCGCGATCGCGGCGAGCACCAGCAGGGCCGCGCGGCCCACCTCGGCCAGGAGCAGCAACCCCAGGACCGCGACGACGGAGAGGGCGAAGACGCCGAGCGCGGTCCACGGCTTCCGCCGCACCGGACCGATCTCCTGCTGGGCGTAGTAGACCGCGATCCACTGCGCCTCAGGCTCGCTCGCCTGCCCGGTCTTGAGCAGTTCCCGGCGGACGGACGGTTCGAGCGACCGCCAGCGCGCGCGCAGATCGTCGGCGTCGTCGGTCTGGTCGGCCACGCGGACTCCCCAGGGGCGGACCCGGCCGGGAGAGCGCCGCCCGGGACGGAACGGCTGGAATAGCCGTATTGCATCACAACCCCTGGCGCCGCGCGCGGCCCGTTGTGGCCGCGGGAACACCGTGCCTCATGAGGACCGGACGGGCAGCCCGGTCCAGGCCGCCACGGCGGCGGCGGCCGCGTGGGCCGTGGTGTCGGTGTAGCGGTCGGCGAA
>NZ_JBFAOF010000625.1:0-4372 GCF_040675125.1 Spirillospora sp. NPDC049652
CTACGCCCGCTATTCGGCGCCGGCCGTGCCGCTCCCGGAGGGCCAGGTCGTAGTGCGGGGTCTGCGCGGGACGCGGCGGGGGCAGCACCACGTGCGCGTGCCGGGTCGTCTCGTTCAGGTACGGGTCGACGCTGATCATCAGGTCGAGGGTGGGGAGGAGGCCGTCGAGGCGGGCGCCGTCGGGGGCCGACAGCACCGGGTTGCCGCCCACCGTGACCAGCGCGCGGACCTGGCCCTCGCCGGGCGTCTCGATCTCGTCCGCGAGCGTCGCCACCGGCAGCTCGCCCATGGTCTCGGGCAGTCCGCGCACCCGGCTGCGCCAGCGGCCCGTCGTGAACGGACGCCGCCGCCGGTACACCGGCATGTGCGCGGCGCGCGGGAACATCGCTCCGCCCGGCCGGTCGAGGTTCCCGGTGAGGATGTTCAGCACGTCCACGAGCCAGCTCGCGAGCGTCCCGAACTCCTGCGTGCACGTCCCGATGCGCCCGTACACGGCGGCGCGCCCGGCGGCCGCCAGCTCCCGCGCCGTCCGCCTGACCGTCTCCGCCGGGATGCCGGTGACGGGCGCGACCCGCTCCGGCGAGAACCCCACCGCGAGCGCCCGCAGCTCCTCCAGGCCGTTCAGCGGGACGTGGGCGGGCAGGGCGGTGAGCTCCTCGGCGAAGAGGGTGTGGACGAGGGCCATCAGCAGGTGCGCGTCGGTGCCGGGCCGGATGAACAGGTGCTCGTCGGCGAGGGCGGCCGTCCGGGTGCGGCGCGGGTCCACCACGACGACCCGCCCGCCGCGCGCCCGCACGGCCTTCAGCCGTCCGGCGAAGTCGGGCGCCGAGCAGAGCGAGCCGTTCGACTCCAGCGGGTTCGCGCCGAGCATCAGCAGGTGGTCGGTGCGGTCGAGGTCGGGCACGGGGATCGCGAGCGGATCACCGAACAGGTGCCCGCAGCTCACGTGCTTCGGCATCTGGTCGGCGGTGCTGGCGGTGTACACGTTGCGGGTGCCGAGCGCCTTGATCAGCGCCGATCCGTACAGCGGCCCCGCGACCGAGTGCGCGGCCGGGTTCCCGACGTAGACCGCGACCGCGTCCCGCCCGTACCGGTCGATGATCTCGGCGAGCCGGTCCCGGGCGGCGGCGAACGCCTCGTCCCAGCCGACCTCTGCCCAGTCATCCCGGTCGCCGCGCAGCATCGGCGCGTCCAGCCGGTCGGGGTCCCCGTCGAGACGGCCGAGCGTCGCCCCCTTGGGGCACAGGAAACCCGCGCTGAGCGGGTCGTCCCGGTCGCCTCGCACGGACGTGATCCGGTCCGCGTCGTCCAGCGTGAGCTCCAGCCCGCAGAGCGCCTCGCACAGCGGACACGTTCGATACCTCGTACGGCTGCCCATGACCGTGACTCCTCGTCGCCGACGCCCGCCCTCATGATGACCCGCCCCCGCCCCCCGCCGCCACCGGCTTCCCCCGCCGCCACCGTCACGGGCGGCCCGGGGTGGTGGGGTTTCGGGCGGGCCGGGGTGGCGGGACGGGGAGGGATTCGTTGAGTGGGAGGGGGTGCGGAGCTACCGTGAAAGAGAGGACATCGACCGCCTCGGGGAGATGACGCCAATGGAGGCGTGGGTCGCCTGGTTGCTGGTCGCGGCGCTGCTCGGGGTCGCCGAGCTGCTGACGTTGACGCTGGCGCTCGGGCTGCTCGCGGTGGCGGCGCTCGCGGCCGGGCTCACGGCCGCGGCGGGGCTCCCCGTCGTGCTTCAGGCGGCGGTGTTCGGGCTGGTCGCGGTCGGCGGGATCGGGGTGGTGCGGCCGGTCGCGCGGCGGCACGTGCGGCAGCCGCCGAAGATGCGGTCCGGGACGGCCGCCCTGGTCGGACGCGAGGCCGTGACGCTCACCGAGGTCAGCCGGACGGGCGGCCGCGCGCGCATCGGCGGCGAGGAGTGGACGGCCCGTCCCTACGACCCCGACCTCGTCATCCCCGCCGGGGCGACCGCCGACGTGCTCGCGATCGAGGGCGCGACGGCGCTGCTGTACCCGGTGGGCCCGGCCCGGATCCCGGAGGGGGAGCCATGACGGACGTCGCCATCGCCCTGCTGGTGGTGCTGCTCGCGGGGATCGCGGTGCTCGTCACCGCGACCATGCGGACGGTCTGGATCATCCCGCAGGCGCGTGCCCGCAACGTGGAGCGGCTCGGCCGCTACCACCGGACGCTGGAGCCCGGCATCACCTTCGTGGTGCCGTTCGTGGACCGGGTGAAATCCCTGATCGACCTGCGTGAGCAGGTCGTGTCGTTCAAGGCGCAGCCGGTGATCACCGAGGACAACGTGGTGGTGCACATCGACACCGTGCTGTTCTTCCAGGTCACCGACCCGCGCGCGGCCGACTACGAGATCGTCAACTACATCAAGGCGATCGAGCAGCTCACCGCGACCACGCTGCGGAACGTGATCGGCACCCTGGACCTGGAGGCCACGCTGACCTCCCGGGACCGGATCAACACCGCGCTGCGCGGCGTGCTGGACGACGCGTCCGGCAAGTGGGGCATCCGCGTCACCCGCGTGGAGATCAAGGCGATCGAGCCGCCGCCGTCCATCAAGGACGCGATGGAGAAGCAGATGCGGGCCGAGCGGGAGAAGCGCGCGGCGATCCTGACGGCCGAGGGCGCCCGGCAGTCCAAGATCCTCACGGCGCAGGGTGAGAAGCAGGCGGCGATCCTGCGCGCCGAGGGCGCCAAGCAGTCGGCGATCCTGGAGGCGGAGGGGCAGTCCATCGCCATCTACCGGGTGTTCACGGCGGTCCACCGCGCCGACCCGGACCCGAAGCTGCTCGCCTACCAGTACCTGCAGACCCTGCCGAAGCTCGCCGAAGGCCCGAACAGCACGTTCTGGGTCATCCCGTCCGAGGTCACGTCGGCGCTGGAGGCCATCACGCAGGCGTTCGGCGGTGACGCCTCGTCCGTCCGCCGCCGTCTGAACCCCGACGGCGCCGAGCCGGACGAGATCGCCGGAGGCGAGGGGGAGCCGAAGGTCGAGGCCACCCGCGAGAAGGGCGATCCCGCGGTGGAGGCGGCCCGCGCGAAGTCTGATCCCGCGGTCGAGGCGGCCGGGGAGGAGAGTCCGGCGGTCGCGGCGGCCGAGGACGGGCAGGCTCGTGCACTGGCGGCGTCCTACGACGAGGAGCGGGAGCGTGCTCTGAAGGCGTCCGGCGAGAACGCCGAGCGGTCCGCCGTCATCGGGGAGGTCCCCCGGCCCTGAGCTACCCGTTCGAGGCGGATCTCCGCCCGGCGGACGCTTCCGGGCGGAGCGGACCTAGGGCGACTCGTGACGCTGTGCTCTCCAGAGCCCCTGCTGCCTCAAGAGCCTTGCCGCTGCGTGCCGGGTCTGCTGGGCGGCGGCGGTCCGCCCCGTGGCGACCGCGTGAAGCTGGGCGGAGAAGATCTCGGCCTCGCCGGCCGTCACCCACTGGAGCGCGTGTGAGATCCAGTGGTCGGACCACGCGCTCAACCCGGTGCGGATGACGGAATGCACAGGCGTGGTCAGGTCCGGGCCGTGGGGTCCGAGAAGGGCGAGAGCCTCGGCTTCGACCTCGTGGCGGGGGCGTTCGACCAGGGGAAGCAGCCAGATCGAGGCTTTGTCGAGCGGCACCGCGGAGTGGTTGGGCGGGGCGTCATAGGCCCACTGCCCGTCAGCGATGACCAGCCAAGACTGCCCCGGCTTGATCTCCAGGACCCGGCGCGTCTCGACCGTCATGCTCAGGAGTATCCAGCACCCGGTCGCGCGTGAGCCGGATATGCCCTGCCGGACGGCCGATCCCGATCATCATTGCGATGTTTCATGTGGAACCAGGTGAGGGAGCGCTGGGGAGGGGGTGATCGGGCGGGCGGGAGTCTCGGTTCGGATGGGGTGGACTCTCCCATGGGGGGAGACGGCACAGTGAGGCACGTGAGCGAAGATCTCCTTCCGATCGGGCGGTTCGCGCGGCTCTGCCGGTTGAGCGTGAAGCGGCTGCGGCACTACGACGACCTGGGCCTGCTGTCGCCCGCGCACGTCGATCCGGTGTCCGGCTACCGGTACTACCGTCCGGCGCAGGCGCGGGACGCCCTCGCGATCGGGCTGCTGCGGACCCTCGACGTCCCGCTGCCGGTGATCGCGCGGACCCTCGCGACGGACGACCCGGCCGGTCCGCTGACCGAGGTCCGGGACCGGCAGGCCGCCGAGCTGGCGCGCCGCCGCCGGGCCCTGGACGTGCTGGAACGCCTGCTCGTCGAGGGGCTTCCCGCGCCGGCCGTCACCGTCGTGGACGAGCCCGCCCGCACGGTCGCCCTCGCCCGCGACACCGCTCCGCTGGACGACATCTCGCCAGCCGTGCCGCGCAGCGCCCCATGGCCGGCG
>NZ_JBFAOF010000626.1:0-4368 GCF_040675125.1 Spirillospora sp. NPDC049652
CGGGCGGGCGGGCGGTGGGCCGTGCGGCGGAGCGACGGTCGGCCGTCCCGCCGCACGGCCCGGGTCAGACGGGTGTCACGCCGGTAGGTCCAGTTCCCCGGCGCGGATGCGGGTCAGCAGCGCGTGCCATTCCTCGCCGGAGAGGCGGAGAACCGGACTGGGGTCGCCGATATGGGCGTCGCGTGCTCCGACCAGGCCGGTCGCGAGTTCTCCCACCTCGACGCAGGCGCCGCTGGCGCTGCAGCGGGAACTCTTCGTCCACCGGACGGCTCGCTCTGTGGGCAGGTTGTCCAACGGGCTCACCTTTCTCACGGGCGCCGCCAACGCTCCGCGATCCCGGCGACCAGATCGCGTGACTCCGCGGAGGGCGAGGCGAACCGCGCCATCCCCTCGAAGGCGAGCCGGTACATGAAGGTCAGCTTCTCGTCGATGACCTGGTTGTCGGTCAGGGCGCCGACGTAGACCACGTCCGGGAACACGATGTCCCAGACCGGCTCGTACTCCATGAGCTGGAAGGACCCCTCCATGATCGTGTGGGGGACGTCCAGCCTGATGACACGCAGATCCACGTGCGGCAGGTCGGAGACGTCGATCAGATGACGGAGTTGGTCGCGCATCGTGGCCGGATCGCCGACAAGCCGCCGCAGGACGGATTCGTCGAGCAGCACCGAATACTGAATGGGATTCTCTCGGAAGAGGACCTGCTGGCGGCGCATCCGGACCTCGATCCGGCGTTCGATCTCGCGTGGCGGCGCGGGGTCGTAGGCCCGTGCTCCGCCCATGACCGACCTGGCGAAGTCCTCGGTCTGCAGCAGGCCGGGGACCAGATAGGTCTCCCATTGGACGATGCGGCTCGCCTCGTCCTCCATCGCGATGAACTGCGTGTACGCGCCGGGCAGTTCCCGGTACCCCTCCCACCAGCCCTTCTGTGCCGCGTCGTGCGCGAGGGCAAGCAGCTCCGCACGGTGGGCGGGGTCGAGCTGGTAAAGCTGGGTGAGCATTCGGACGTCGTTGATCCTGGTGCTGGTGCGCGCGTTCTCGATCCGGCTGACCTTGGCTGTGGACCAGGTCAGCCGCGCTGCGACGTCGTCGCCCGTCAGCCCCCTCTCCTCACGCAGCCGGCGGAGTTCGGCCGCCAGCCGGCGCTGCCGGACGGTGGGGCCTCGGAAGGGGCTCATGGCACCCGCTGAACCGCGAGACGTCGTCATGTCTCCGGTCGCCTCCCGACCAGCGCGAGTTACTCAGCGAATTGTGCCCTATGCAACGTGCGTTCATAGGTCGGACTCGGCAACCGCTGAAGGACTCTTACCGGCTTTGCGTCCAGGTGGGTCTCTGTGGGGGACTGATGGATGAAACTTTCACCAAAACGTGCGTTGCTTCACCATTGACTCGGGAGGGCGCACCCGTCAAGGCGGTGAGTGGGGCCCGTCCCGGCCGAGGCGGCATGGCACCCTGGAGGAAATGATCGCGGAAAGGGGCCGGGGTGAGATACGCGCACGAGGTCGGTAACGTGCGGGCCGCCGAGGGCGCGCTGATGGCGCGGCTGCCCGAGGGGACGCTGATGCAGCGCGCCGCGGCCGGGCTGGCGCGGGTCTGCGCCGGGCTCCTGGACGGCGTGTACGGCGCGGACGTCGTGGTGCTGGCCGGGTCCGGCGACAACGGCGGCGACGCGCTGTTCGCCGGCGCGCGGCTCGCCCGGCGGGGGGCGCGGGTGCGGGCCGTGGCGGCCGGTTCCCGGCTTCACCAGGACGGACTCGCCGACCTGCGGGCCGCGGGCGGACGGCTGATCGAGCTCGCCGAGGCCGACGCCGCGGTGGCGACGGCCGACCTGGTGATCGACGGCCTGACCGGGATCGGGGGGACCGGGGCGCTCCGGGAGCCGCACGCGTCGCTGGCGCGCGCGGCGTCCGAGGCGCGCGGGACCGTGGTGGCCTGCGACGTGCCGAGCGGCGTGGACGCGTCGTCCGGACGGGTCGAGGGGGCCGCCGTCCGGGCGGACGTGACCGTGACGTTCGGGACGCTCAAGCCGGGCCTGCTGATCGACCCGGGCGCGTCGTACTGCGGGGTCGTCGAGCTGGTGGACATCGGGCTCGGGCCGTACCTGGGCGATCCGGACGTGGTCGCCCCGACCGCCGAGGACGTCCGGCCGCCGTATCCGGGCCCCGAGTCGGACAAGTACCGGCGCGGTGTCGTGGGCGTCCTGGCCGGGGGCGAGCAGTTCACCGGCGCGGCGGTGCTGGCCGTGGGCGGAGCCGTGCACGGCGGGGCCGGGATGGTCCGGTTCGCATCGGTTCCGCATGCCGTGGAGCTGGTGCGGCACCGCTGGCCGGAGGCCGTGACCACGGTGATCGAGCCCGGTGAGAAGGCCCTGGAGAAGATCGGCCGGGTCCAGGCGTGGGTGGTCGGGCCGGGACTGGGTACGGGGGAGGGCGCCGAGGGGCTGCTCCGGGCCGTGCTGTCGACCGAGCTGCCGGTGCTGGTGGACGCCGACGGGCTGACCGTCCTGGCGCGGCGGCGCGACCTGCTGACCAGGGACGCGCCGACGCTGCTGACGCCGCACGCGGGGGAGCTGGCCCGGCTGGTGGACGGCGACCGCACGGAGATCGAGGCGCGGCGGCTGGAGTCGGTGCGGCGGGCGGCGGCCGAGCTGGACGCGACGGTTCTGCTCAAGGGGTCCACGACGGTGATCGCGGAGCCGGACCGTCCGGTTCGGGTGAATCCGACCGGGACGTCCTGGCTGGCGACCGCGGGCACCGGGGACGTCCTGTCGGGGCTCACGGGCGCGCTGCTGGCGGGTGGGATGTCCACGCTGGACGCCGCCTGCGCGGGCGCCTACCTGCACGGACTCGCCGCGCGGCTGGCCGCCGGGGGCCCCGCTCCAGGCGCCGGGGAGGCCCCGGTCAGCGCGTTCGACGTGATCACCGCCCTGCCTGCGGCGTTCCGAACTCTCCCATAGCGGGGTGAACTGCACGATCTACTCGGACATCCAAGGTGGGCAGGGGCCGGGCCGAGGCATCGGTCCGTGGCGGGCACACTGGAGTGACTATGAGTAATCCTGCGCAGGCGCGCATCGACCTTGACGCGATCAGCGGCAACGTGGCCGTGATGCGCGAGCAGGCCGGTGGGGCCGAGGTTATGGCGATGGTCAAGGCCGAGGCGTACGGCCACGGGCTGGTCCCGGCGGCGCGCGCGGCGCTGGCCGGGGGCGCGACGTGGCTCGGCGTGGCCAAGCTCGACGAGGGCCTGCGGCTCCGCGAGGCTGGCGTGCGCGGCGTCCCGGTGCTGGTCGGCCTGGGCGTGCCCGGCGAGGACTACGCCCGCGCCGCCGCCGAGGGCCTCGACATGGCGGTCGGCGCGCGCTGGCTGTTGGACGAGCTCGCCGCCGCCGCCGAGAGCGCGGGACGGCCCGTCCGGGTCCACCTGAAGGCCGACACCGGCATGTCGCGCGGCGGCGCCGCCCCGGAGGACTGGCCGTCCCTGGTGGACGCGGCGCTCGCCGCCGAGGCGGCCGGGCTGGTGAACGTCGTCGGCCTCATGTCGCACTTCGCCTGCTCCGACGAGCTCGACCACCCGTCGGTGCCCCGGCAGATCACCACCTTCACCGACATGGTCGAGTCGGCCGAGAAGGCCGGGGTGCGGCCCGAGGTCCGGCACCTGGCGAACTCGGCGGCCGCGCTCACCCTGCCGGACTCCCGGTTCGACCTCGTCCGGCCCGGGATCGCGACGTACGGGCTGAGCCCGGTGCCGTCGCTCGGCTCGTTCGGGCTGCGCCCGGCGATGACGCTGACCGCCTCGACGGCCCTGGTCAAGCGGGTTCCGGCGGGCAGCGGCGTGTCCTACGGGCACACCTACGTGACCGACCGCGAGACGAACCTCGCGGTCGTCCCGGCCGGGTACGGCGACGGCATCCCGCGGCACGGCTCGAACCTGATCGAGGTCATGGCGGCCGGACGGCGGCGCACGATCGCCGGACGCGTCTGCATGGACCAGTTCGTGATCGACCTCGGCGACGACGTGCTCGCGGCGGGCGACGAGGTCGTCCTGTTCGGCCCGGGCGACGACGGCGAGCCGACCGCGCAGGACTGGGCGGACGCCCTGGACACCATCTCCTATGAGATCGTCACCCGGATCGGCGTCCGCGTGCCGCGCGTGTACGAGGGCGGCCCGGATCTCGGATAGCTACCCAGAGGCGACGGGAATGGACGCGAAGCACAGGCGCAGGATGGGCGTCGCGGGGGCTGTGGCGGGCCTCGGCGCGGCCGGGGTCGGCGCGGCGGTCGGCATCCGGCACCTGGCGGTGGGCCGGGTCAGGCTGCGCCCCGACCCCGACGCGGACGAGCCGTTCGGCTCGCTGCGCGGCCGTCCGCT
>NZ_JBFAOF010000627.1:0-4367 GCF_040675125.1 Spirillospora sp. NPDC049652
GGCTCGACCGGGCCGGGCACGACACCGGCGGCGCGGCGGTGCGGATGCTCGACATCCCCGCCCCGACCTTCCAGCGCGCCTACAACTCGGTCGCGAACTCGACGCTCTGGTTCGTCCACCACCTGCTGTACGAGACGCCCCGCGCGCCGCACTTCGACGCGCGGTTCCGGCGCGACTGGCAGTCCTACGAGGCCTACAACGCGGCGTTCGCCGACGCGGTGGCCCAGTCGGCCGAGCCGGGCGCGAAGACGGTCGTGCAGGACTACCACCTGTCGCTCGCGCCGCGGATGCTCCGCGAACGGCGTCCGGACCTGCGCGTGGCGCACTTCTCGCACACGCCGTGGGCCCCGCCGGAGTACTTCCGCATGCTGCCCGACGACCTGGTGATCGCCGTCCTGGGCGGCATCCTCGGCGCGGACCACGCCGGGTTCCTCACCCGGCGCTGGGCCGACGCGTTCCTCGCCTGTTGCGCCCAGCTCCTCCCCGGCGCGCGCGTGGACGGGAACTCGGTCACCTACGCGGGGCGGACGACCCGTATCGGCGTGCACGGGCTCGGCGTGGACGGCGAGTCCCTGCGCGCGCGAGCCGCGCAGCCGGACGTCGCCGAACGCAGGCAGGCCCTCCGCGCGCAGGTGGGCGGCCGCAAGCTGATCGTCCGGGTGGACCGGACGGAGCTGTCGAAGAACATCGTGCGCGGCCTGGCCGCCTACCGCGAACTGCTCGCGTCGCATCCCGAATGGCACGGTCGGGTCGTCCACCTGGCGTTCGCGTACCCGTCGCGGACGGACCTCGCCGAGTACCGGGCGTACACCGAGGCCGTCCACGAGACGGCGGGGGCGATCTCCGAGGAGTTCGCGACGCCCGGCTGGGACCCGCTGATCGTGCAGGTCAACGACGACTATCCGCGCTCGCTCGCCGCCTACACGCTGGCGGACGTCCTGCTGGTGAACCCCATCCGGGACGGTATGAACCTGGTCGCCAAGGAGGGTCCGGTCCTCTCGGCGGACGGCTGCGCGCTGGTGCTGTCCCGGGAGGCGGGAGCCGCCGCCGAGCTCGCGCGCGACGCGCTCATGGTGAACCCGTACGACGTGTCCCAGACCGCCGAGGCGCTGCACCACGCGCTGCTGATGCCGTCCGGAGAGCGCGCCGGGCGCTGCGGCCGCCTCGCCGCCACGGCGACCGCGCTCCCGCCCGCCCGCTGGTTCGCCGACCAGCTCGACGCGCTCGACTGACCCGGCGGCTCGTCGGGCCCGGCCAGTCCGCGCGGGGCGACTCCGCGCCCGACTAGACGGCCGGGGCCTCGCTCGAGGTGGCCTCCTCGGCGTCGAGGAGGCAGGTGACGGGGTTGGGCTCGTGCAGGCGCCGCCAGCGTTCGCGCACGTCGGCCTTGCGGTGCGCCATGCGGCGGTGCGCGGCGGTCGCGGCGAACTTCGCCAGCATCGCGGCGCTCGGCCGCGGCATGCCGCTCGGCTCGTAGCCGCAGGCGGTGAGCCGGTCGCCGAACGCGGCCTCCGCGAGCCCGGTCTCCCACGGTTCCAGCCGGTCCCGCCACGAGCCGACGCGTCCGGACGAGACGGCCGAGCGCGTCCGGTCGTGCCACTTCTTCTGCGGCGGGACGGTCAGCTCCGCGATGTGCCGCGGCTCGGTCATCGCCGGGTCGAACTCCTCGCCGAGGAAGACGCAGAGCCTGCCGAGCTCGCCCGCCGGATCGGCGACGAGGTCCTCGTACCGCAGCTCGTGGTAGGCGTCCGGGCCGAGCCGGCCGGCGGTGCGGCGGCCGATGTCGACCGCCTCGCGCCACGCCGCGATCGCGTGGTTCAGGTCGAGCTTGTACCAGGGCATCTCGCGCAGCGACGCCACGCAGTCGCGGCCGTCCCGGACGAGGTGGACGAACTGCGCGTCCGGGAACATCCGCAGCAGCGCCGGGACGTGCTTGGAGTAGCTGGGCCGCTTGTCGCCCCACCGCTCCCGGCCGAACCGGCGCGCGTACGCGCGGAACACGGTGCCCAGGGCGGAGCCGACCGTGGGCGGACCGTCCATGATCTCCTCGGTGACCGCCGACGCGTCCAGCCCGAGGTCGGCGAACTTCGTCTCGCGCCGGGTGGTGATCCACTCCGCGAGCCGCCGCCTGTTCTCCCTGTCCGCCAGGTCACCGAAGTCGCACCTTCCGGTGTAGGCCGGCAGCACGAACCGGGTCTCGGCGGGGATCGCGAGGCGCGGGTGCGAGTGCAGCATCAGCTGGAGCAGCGTCGTCCCGGAGCGCGGGCAGCCGAACACGAAGACCGGGCGGGCGGACGGGGCAGGACCGGTGACCATGCACCGCATGCTGGCTCACGGGCCGCGCTGACCAGGGCGGATTCGCTCCCGCTTGGCGCACCCGTTGCCGACCCTTGGGAGCGCCCCTTCCGGCGGCGGGTCAGGTGTAGGACTCGCCGAGCGTCTGCCGGACCTGCTTGCGCGCCTCGTGGATGCGGGACTTCACCGTGCCCAGCGGCAGCTTGAGCTGCGCGGCGATCTCGGCGTACTCCAGCTGGGAGACGTCGCGCAGCACCAGGGCCTGCACCAGGTCGGGCTTGCGGGACTCCAGGTCCTCCATGGCGTCGAGGATGTCGACCCGGGAACCGGCGATGACGCTGGTGCGGCGCGGGTCGGGGCGCTGCTGGGGCAGCTCGCCCGCCTGCTCCACCGAGCGCCGCTTGAGCGACCGGTAGGTCGAGCGCGCGGAGTTCGCCACCACCACGTGCAGCCAGGTGGAGAAGCGGGACCGCCCCTCGAACCGGTGGATGTTGCGCGCGACCTGCAGCAACGCGTCCTGGCACGCCTCCTCGGCGTCCTGCCGGTTGGGCAGGAAGCGGGACGCGTGCCGCAGCACGTCCGGCTCGATCTTCCGGAGCAGCTCGTCCAGCGCGCCCGCGTCCCCGCGGGCGGCCTTCAGCGCCAGCTCCTCTGTTCTCTCATCGAATGCCATCGCCGTGCCTCGACCTCGCTCGCACACACACCCCGTTTGTTGGGCATGATACGGGAGTGTCCTTCCCCTCTGCTGTCGGCCGTTACCGAATCGATCGCGCTCTCGGGTCCGGGGCGTTCGCCTCAGTGTGGCTCGGGCACGACGACGCCCTCGACTCGATGGTCGCGATCAAAGTCCTGAACGGCAGCCTGCTCGACGACCTCGACGTGCGCAACCGGTTCCTGGAGGAAGCGCGCATCCTGCGCCGCGCCGACTCGCAGCGGCTGGTCCGCGTGCACGACATCGGCGAGCTCCCGGACGGCCGCCCCTACTTCGTGATGTCGTACGCCGACCGCGGGACGCTGGCGGACCGGATGAGACAACGGCCGCTTCCGGTCGCCGAGGCGCTCGGCCTCGCCGAGGCCACCGCGTACGGCGTGGAGGTCATCAACACGCTCGGTGTGATCCACCGCGACCTCAAGCCGTCGAACGTGCTGTTCCAGTCCACGCCGGACGGCGGCGAGAAGGTCCTCATCGCCGACCTCGGGCTGGCCAAGGCGCTGGCGCACGCGTCCGGGGCGTTCACCCTCCCGGTCGGGACGCCCGGCTACATGTCGCCCGAGCAGGCCCGCTTCGGCGGCGGCCTGGACGTGCGCGCCGACGTGTACGGGCTCGGCGCGCTCACCTTCCACATGCTGACCGGACGGCCGCCGGGCCAGCCGCCGATCCGCGTCCCCCCGAGTGAGCTGCGCGACGGCCTGCCGTCCGGCACCGACGAGGTGGTGCTGCGCGCCCTGGAGGTCGAGCGCGAGAAGCGCTGGCCGACGGCCGAGGCGTTCGCCGAGGCGCTGGCCGAGCTGCGCGCGAAGGCCCTGGCGGAGTCGCCCGACGGGTCCCCGGCCGGGTCGGACGGGCCAGCTCCCGCCACGGTCGTCGGGCACGTCGGCCGCGGTCCGGCGGAGGCGCCGGACACGATGGTGGACGTGCCGTCTCCGCAGCACGCGGACATTTCCGGCGAACCCGAGACCCCTCCCGACGCGTCATACCCCGGTGTCCAGGACGAGGCACCGGAGGCGACCGTGCGCGACCACTCTCCCCATCACCCCTACGGGGACCGTCCGCCCGGCTCGGAGACCCTTCCGCCGGACGCCGGGCCCGACGACGACCGGACGACGGAGATGCGGCTGCCGCCCGGTTCGCCCGGCGGGCCGCGCGCCTCGTCCGGCGGGCAGGGCCATCCGGCGGCGCCGCGCGACAGCGGCGAGGCGACCATTCTCGACCGGCCAGGCGGGCGGTTCGGCGAGCCGGCGCCCCCGGCCGGCAACGACGGCAGGACGTCGGTGCTCCCGGCGAGCGGCCAGCACTACGAGCCCGGGCCGAGGCAGAGTCCGGGGCCCGGCGGGCAGCCGTACGACCCCGG
>NZ_JBFAOF010000628.1:0-4356 GCF_040675125.1 Spirillospora sp. NPDC049652
GCTGGGCCGGATCACCCTGTCCTACGTGCGCCGCCCGCAGGTCGAGCCCGGTGCTGGTGAACACCTTGGGGGCGTCCGGCACGCCGTCGGCGAACGTCGCGAGCACGGCCGCCATGGCCTCCAGGCGCCCGGCGTCGGAGTCCTGCAGCCAGACCTCTTCGATGCGCGGCGAGCCTTGGTCGCGCAGCAGGGCCTGGTACACGTACGGCACCCGGAACCCACCGCCGCCGAGAATGGCCAGCTTCATGCGATGATCACCTTTCCACCCGCCTGGCGGCAGAGCTCGAGAGTCTGGGGGTCGGCACCGGCGGTCGTGACCAGCGTGTCGAGTTGTTCGAGGGAGCAGACGCGCAGCGACCCGGTGCCGGGGAACTTGCTCTCGGACGCCACCAGGACGACCCGGTCGGCGGCCTCGATCATCGCGCGCTTGATCTGGGTCTCCACCTCCATGTCGTCCACGACATGGCCGTTGGAGCGCACCCCCGTGCAGCTGAGGAAGACCAGGTCGGCGCTGACCTGGCTGAGCGCGGACTCGGCGAGCGACCCGACCAGCGAGAGGTAGTTGCGCCGCACCACGCCGCCCACCAGCACCAGCCGGACGGCGGCGTCGTCGCGCAGCTCGTCGAACACCGCCAGGTTGGCGGTGATGACGGTGACCGGCCGGCCGCGCAGGTGGCGCGCGATGAGCCGGGTGCTGGTGCCGATGTCGAGCACGACGACCATGTCGTCCTCGACGAGCTCGGCGGCCCGGCGGGCCACCGCCTCCTTGCCCTCCCGGTCGCGCTCGGCCGAGGCGGCGAAGGAGATCTCCAGCGCCCCCGCCTGCTGCGGCGAGGGCGCGGCCCCGCCGTAGGTCCGCACGAGCTCGCCGTTGCGGTCCAGCACGTCGAGATCACGACGGATCGTCGACTCGCTCACCTTGAGGCTCTCGGCCAGTTCCCTGACCGAGGCCGCCCCCTTCGTGCGGACCGACGAAACGATCTGCGCACGGCGCTTGCTCGATGTCACGCAGGTGAACGTAACACCCGTGCGTGATGTCAGTCACCACCTGGGAAGAAGTTGCTCAAAACCTCGTCATCGCCCCTTCTGAACTGCGAAGACTCAGTCAAAGCCGCACGGGAGTCAGGCGCCCGCGTCAACTTTCGGAACGTTCCAGGACACCCGCTGGTCACCGCCGCGCAGGAGATCGTTCAGCCACCCCGGCCGCGCCGGAACCCTTGTCAGCCGAGATCGTCAGATCACGCGGCGAGCGTGCGCGAAGTCAAGAAACCTGAAGACGACGTCAGCCGCCGAATCCGATGGCGGGAGCCGACCACGCCCCCGGTCGCGGCTCCGACTCTCGCTCGCGCGAAGTCGGGCGCGGACACGCGCGAAGTCGGGCACGGGCCAGGCGAGGGCGGGCACGGGCCAGGTGGGGTCGGGCTCGGGGCGCAGCGTCCGGAGGCTTGGAACGAAGGGCCAGGGGGCTCGGAGCGAGGACCGGGGGCCGGGGGCCGGGAGGCGTGGGCCGCGTTCGTGATCGCGCGGGACGGGAGCCGGTGGTGGGTAGGGCGGGCGGGACTCGAACCCGCGACCCAGGGATTATGAGTCCCCTGCTCTGACCGGCTGAGCTACCGCCCCTGGAGCGACCCCCGTGACGGTGGTGCTTCCGGGGGCGTGCCGGGCCTCAGCTTAGCGGGGGAAGGCGCGGGGCGGCCACTGTAGTCCTCTCGGGTGGTGCCGGATCATCCCTGCTACCGAGTGACGCGCCGGGTGACCGGTCGGTAGGGTCCGGGCTATGTCCAAGGTTGTTCGGCGGTTCGTGGTCGTGGTGTTCGCCCTGCTGGTGGTCGGGGGCTGCAAGGGGGGCGGCGGCTCCAAGGAGGAGACCGCGCGTTTCGACGCCGGGCAGGTGGTGCGCCAGTCGTCCGACGCCATGGGGAAGGTGACCAGCGTCGCGGTGACGCTGCGGACCCAGGGCGACTCGGGCCTGCTGGTGCACGGCGGCGACCTCAAGCTGCTGCGCAACGGGGACGGCGAGGGGACCGTCCAGGTGTCCCAGTCGGGCGCGACCGGGGAGATGCAGCTCGTCGCGGTCGGCGACTCGGTCTACATCAAGGGCGTGACGGGCAAGAGCTGGCGCAAGGTGCCGAAGATGCTCGCCGGGACGGTGTACGACACGTCCGCGGTGCTCGACCCCGAGCGGGGCGTGGCGAAGATGCTCGCCTCGATCAAGGACCCGAAGGCGCAGGCCGAGGAGAAGGTGAACGGCAAGGACTGCTACCGGGTCGGCGGGACGCTGCCCCAGGCGTCCATCGGCAAGATCGTGCCGGGGATCGAGGCGGACGTGGCCGGGCAGCTCTGGATCGACAAGGCGTCGCACCGGCTGGTCCGGGTGAAGGGCGACCTGGCGAAGGGCGCGGCGGCGACGATCGACTTCACCGAGTACGACCGCCCCTACAAGATCAGCGCGCCGAAGTGACCGTGACGGCCGAGGCCCCGGCGCGCGCGGACGGGCGGCGGCGCACCGCGATCGGGGTCGGCGCGGCGGTGGTGCTGCTGGCCTCCCTCGACGCCTACGTGATCTCGACCGTGCTGGTCCCGATCGTGACCGACCTGAACGTGCCGGTGAACCGGCTGGAGCGGATCACCCCGGTGATCACCGGGTTCCTGCTCGGCTACGTGGCGGCGATGCCGCTGCTCGGGCAGCTCTCGGACCGGTTCGGGCGGCGCGCCGTGCTGCAGGGCTGCCTGCTGCTGTTCGCGGTCGGGTCGCTGGTCACGGCGGTCGCCGGGAAGTGGCCGTCGCACCTGGACGGGACGGCGGCGGTCTGGGCGCTGACGTCCGGACGGGTCGTGCAGGGCGTCGCGGGCGGCGCGCTGCTGCCGGTGACGATGGCGCTCGCCGGGGACCTGTGGCCGGAGCGGAACCGGTCGGTCGTGCTCGGCGCGGTCGGGGCGGCGCAGGAGCTCGGCAGTGTCCTCGGCCCGCTGTACGGCGTGGGGATCGCGGCGGCGCTCGGCTGGCGGGCGATCTTCTGGATCAACGTGCCGCTGACCCTCGTGGCGATGGTCGCGGTGCATTTCTCGGTGCCCGGCGGACGGCCGCGCGAGCGGGCGGAGGGCGTCGACGCGGTCGGCGGCGCGCTGCTGGCGCTCGGGCTCGGCCTGCTGGTCGTGGGCCTGTACAACCCCGATCCGCAGCATTCGGCGCTGCCGCCGTGGGGCTGGGCCCTGCTCCCGGCGGGGCTGGTGGCGCTGGCCGTGTTCGTCCTGTGGGAGGTCCGGGCGCGGACGCGCCTGTTCGACCTGTCCGGGGTGCGGCGCGGACCGCTGCTGGCGACGCTCGGCGTGAGCCTGCTGTCCGGGGCGGCGCTGATGGTGACGCTGGTGGACGTCGTGCTCATGGCGCGCACGCTGCTCGGCAAGGACGACGTGGGCGGCGCGCTGCTGCTGACGCGGTTCCTGGTGGCGCTGCCGCTCGCGGCGGTGTTCGGCGGGTGGATCGCGCACCGGTTCGGCGAGCGGCGCCCGATGGTCGCGGGGATGGTCGTCGCGGCGGCCGGGTTCGCGCTCATCGCGTCCTGGCCGGCGGACGCCGCGGACGCGTCGTACGGCCCCCTCCCCCGCGTGGACGTCGACCTGGTCGTGACCGGGCTGGGCCTCGGCCTGGTGATCGCGCCGGTGTCGTCGGCGGTGCTGCGGCTCGTCCCGGCGGCGCGGCACGGGGTGGCGTCGGCGGCGGTGGTCGTGGCGCGGATGATGGGGATGCTGCTCGGCATCGCGGCGCTGTCCGGGTGGGGTTTCTACCGGTTCGGGGTGCTGACCGCGCATCTGGAGATGCCGCTGCCGTTCGACGAGGGCTTCACCAGGAAGTTCGCGGCGTACAAGGCCGCTCTGAAGGCCGCGCTGCACACCGAGTACACGGAGATCTTCTGGATCACGGCGGGCCTGTGCGCGCTCGGCGCGCTCGTCGCCCTGCTGGTCCGCACCCCACCGGCGGCCGATTCCGCGTCCGAGTGAACTGGATCACACTCCGCCGCGTCAAAACCGGTGGTCCTGTGACACGGCAGCGCCGGACGTCGCGTTCCACCGGGTCGATCTCTTGACACGGTGATCGTCGCGGTGCAGCCTGACGCCGGGCCGCCCGAGTGACCGCTTGGTCATGACGGCGTCCCCACCGGCGCCCGGCCGCAGGGCGTCCGCGTCCGCGCACCGTGGGGAGACGTGATGGACCTGCTCGTGGAGTCCCGGCCCGGCACGACCGTCCGGTCCCGGCTGACCGCGCGCGGGCTGCGGCTGACGGTCGGGCCGCTGCTGTCGGTGTGGCCGCTGAGCCGGCACGGGCTGCGTCCGGCGGTCGCGATCGACCTGGCC
>NZ_JBFAOF010000629.1:0-4351 GCF_040675125.1 Spirillospora sp. NPDC049652
CCGGCCGCGCGTCCGGCCTGACCGCCCTGGCCTACGCCGACCGCCTGCTGCGCGCCGGCCGCGCGGACGCGGTGATCGCGGGAGCCTTCGACGAACTGACCGACCGTCGTCTGGCCGTCGAGGCGGCGGCCGGGCGACCCGCCGCGGACGCCGCCGAAGGCTGCTGCGTGTTCCTGCTGGAGTCCGCCCGCTCCGCGCGGGCCGCGGGACGCCGTCCCCTGGCCGAGCTGCTGGCCCACGGAGGGGGCGTCGGCGCCGATGTCGGCGCGGTGGCCCGCCGGGTCCTGCGACGCGCCGGAACGAGCCCCGAAGCCGTGCGGCTGGCCGTGGGCGATCTCGGGGACACCCCCGCTCCCAACGCCCGGGTACTGGACGCCAGAGCGATCGTCGGCGACACGGCCGGGGCCGCCGCCGCCTTCCAGGCCGCCGCCGCGCTGGTCACTCCCGGCGCGGGCCTCACCCTGCTGAGCGCTCTGGATCCGGACGGCCAGGTGGCCTGCGCGCTCCTGCGCGTCGGGGACGGAGATCCGGTGCCCTTCTCCGCCGCCGGCACCGGAATCGCCGCGACAAGCTGATCACCAGCCACCGCTCATCACCAGGACAGGTGATCAGCGCGCCATGGTGCGCCCGCCCGCGGCACCACGTGAATGGCCCCGTCCGGACGACCGGACGGGGCCATTCTCACGTACCGGCCATCAGCCGCCGAGTTGGTCGCGGAGCTCGCCGGACCGGATGGTCTCGGCCACCCGGGCGATGTCGTCGGCCAGGGGGCGGTCGGCGTCGAGCGCGGGACTGTGTTTGCGGATGAAGGCGTGGGCGGTGGCCGTGCGCGGGCTGAGGACCTCGTGGCCGCGCAGGTCGGCGGCCTGGCAGAGGGCGATGAGGTGGATGGCGGCCACCTGGACCGCGAGTTCGACCACGTCGCGGGCGCCCCGGGCGGCGATGGTCCCCATGCTGACCTTGTCCTGGTTGTGGGCCTCGGTGGAGCGGGAGAACGAGGTGGCGGGCATGGTGCGGTTGAGCGCCTCGGCGGCCAGGGCGGACGAGGTGAGCTGCATGCCCTTGAAGCCGTGGTGCAGGCCCTCGTCGCGGGAGCCGGGCTCGTAGCGGGGGATGAGGTTGGGCGGCAGGCCGTTGTTGAACTTCTCGTCCACCACGAGTTCGAGTTGGCGGTCCAGCAGGTCGGCGACGCTGGCCACGGCGGTCTTGAGGGCGTCGGTGGCCAGGCCGATGTGGCTGCCGTAGAAGTTGCCGCCGTTGCGGACGACGCCGTGCTCGTAGTCGAACAGCGGGTTGTCGTTGGACGAGTTGATCTCGATCGTGGTCAGGTCGTCCACGGTGGCGAGCATGTCGCGGAGCGCGCCGACCACGTGCGGGGCGCAGCGCATCGAGTAGCGGTCCTGCAGCGAGCGTTCCATCTGCCGGTAGCCGCGGCTCATCCAGGACGCGTCGGCCTCCTCGGCCGCCAGGGGCTCGCCGTGGCCGTCCAGGCCGAGGAACGCGCGGATCCCGGACGCGCTGGCCAGCGCGCCTGGGTGCGGTTTGTGGCGGAAGACGAAGTCGGCGAAGTGGTCGGGCTCGCCCAGCAGGACCTGGGTGGTCATCGCGGTGCCGAGTTCGGCGGCGTGCGCGACCTCGCGGGCCTCCGCCGCGGCGAGCACCGCGTAGGCCGACATGAACGAGGTGCCGTTGACCAGCGCGAGTCCCTCCTTGGACTGCAGCGGCAGCGGCGTCAGGCCCGCCTGCGCCAGGGCGTCGGCCGCGGGCATGCGGCGGCCGGCGAAGATCACCTCGCCCTCGCCGGTCAGCATCCGCGCGAGGTAGCTGAGCGGGACCAGGTCGCCGCTGGCCCCGACCGAGCCGCGCTCGGGGATCGCGGGGAGGATGTCGGTGGCCAGGCAGTCCAGGAGCAGCCGCACCAGGTCGGGCCGGACGCCGGAGTAGCCGCGGGCCAGGCAGTTCGCCCGCACCAGCAGGGTCGCGCGCAGCACCTCGGCGGTCGCGAGCGGGCCGGTGCCGCAGTTGAGGAACCGCAGCAGGTTCGCCTGGAGCTCGGCGGCCTTGTCGCCGTGGATCTGGCGGGTCGCGCTGTCGCCGAAGCCGGAGGTGACGCCGTAGACCGGACGGCCCTCCGCGACCAGGCGCTCCTTGAACCGCTGCGAGGCGGTCATGCGCTGCGCGGCGTCCGCGGCCAGGCCGACGGGACGCAGTCCGCGGGCGACCGCGACCACCTCGGACATGCGCAGGTCGTGGCCGTTGAGCCAGAGTTTCATGGGACTCCTGCCCTCTCTGCGTGGCGGCCGGCGCGCGCGATGGCCTCGGCCCTGCTCACCACGCCGAGCTTCTTGAAGATCCGGGTGAGGTGGAACTCCACGGTGCTGCGGGAGATCACCAGCGAGCGGGCGATCTGGACGTTGCCGTATCCGGCGCGCAGCAGCGCCAGCACCTCCTTCTCGCGGGGCGTCAGGCCGGACGGCACGGCCGGGGGGCGGCTCAGTGTGAAGCCGCGGTCGGCCAGCCAGAGCGCGGCGGCGAGCTCCTCCGGCTCGACGGGGGCGGCGAGGTACAGGTCGCAGCCGGCCCAGGAGCGCGGGTCGCCGTCGCCGTCCACGGCGGCGAGGCGGATGCCGGGCGCGACGCGGCCGCGCACGGCGGCGGCGACGCGCCGCTCCGCCGAAGGCGCGCCGCCCTCGGGAGCCGGGACGCCGTCGGAGGTCGCGACGATCCAGTCCGGGGCGTCCGCCACCCCGCCGACCAGCGTGCACGAGGAGCGCAGCGCTGCCACGAACGGGCCGGTCCACCGTCCGGCCAGCAGCACGCGCGGGTCAGTGCGCATAGCGGGACACCAGGTCGGCGACGGCGGTCAGGTTGGTCATCTCGGGGACGTGGTCGTCCGGGATCGCCACACCGAGGTCGATCTCGATGGCGTTGAGCAGGTCGATGACCAGCATCGAGTCCGCCCCGTGGTCGTTGACGAAGTCGCTGGTCTCGGTCAGGTCGGCCGGATCGACCTCCAGCGTCGCCGCGACGATGTCGCGCAGGTCGCGTTTGTCGGACATGACGCCCCCTTCAGGCGGCCTTGGCCAGCACGTCGCGGATCAGCTCGGCGGCCTGCCGGTTCCCGTTGTCGGTCAGGTGCACGTTGTCGGCGAACGAGTCGCCGGCGAACCGGCGCGCGGCCAGGTCGAGGAAGTGCACCCCGAGGCGTTCACAGCCCGCGCGCAGCCGGTCGGCGTAGCCGTCCCACAGGTCCTCGACGGTGTGGTGGAGCATGCCGAAGACCGGGGCCTCGAAGTGGTAGCGGTCCAGTTCCTCCGGGACGCAGTCGCGGGTGCGGGTGGTGGCGAACGGCTGCAGGCAGAACACCACCGGCGTCCCCTCCGGCGCGGCCCGGACGAGGAAGCCCAGATCGCGAAGGCGGTTGGCGACGGCCTCATCCATCCGGGAGGCGGCGTCGTCCAGGCTCCAGCGGGGCGGTTCCGGGCGTTCCAGGCGCGGCGCGGGGGCCTCCGGCTCCTCGCCCTCCGCGAGCATGACGAGATCGAACATCGGGATGCCGGTCAGGGCCTCGATCGCCCGTTCGTAGGAGACCGGGCCGAACACGCCGTCCACCCGCCGCGAGCCGATCATGTTGATCAGGTCGGTGCCGCCCGCGATGACCGCCACGCTGGAGGCCTTCGGCAGGAACGGCAGCGCGGCGATCAGCTCCTGGAGCGAGTTGCCCGCGCAGATCCCGACGTTGAGCTGGCGCTGCCCGGTGAGGTGCGCCAGATGCGAGACGGGCGTCTCGGCGTCGCTGGACGCGGCCAGCCCGATCGTCACCGAGTTGCCCAGCACGAGCCCGCCGCCCCCGTCGCGGAGCCAGGACCGGCTGTCGACCGTCCCGAAGGGGGAGTCCGACAGCCGGAACCCGGCGTCGTCGGTGTTGATCGCCTTCGAGCGGTGCCGGGGCGCGAGGGAGAACCCGAGGAACGGGTGCAGGTGCAGCTCGATGCCGTGCAGCTCCAGCAGCACGCCACCGCGGTGCCGGTGCGCGTAGCGGGACGGGTCCTTGTCACTGCGGAAGTGACGCTTGTACTCCTTGGACGGAGGCACGTTGTCGTTTCCTCGTTCCTACAGCGGGGCCAACCGGATCAGCGCCTGGCCGTACTCCACGGGTTCGGCGTCGGCGGCGTCGAAGCCGGTCACCCGGCCCGCGCACGGCGCGGTCACCGGGTTCATCAGCTTCATCGCCTCGACGATCGCGACCTGGTCGCCCTCCTCGACCACGCCCCCGACCTCCACGAACGGCGGCGCGCCCGGCTCGGGCGAGCGGTAGAACGTGCCCACCAGCGGCGCCGTGACCACGTGG
>NZ_JBFAOF010000630.1:0-4347 GCF_040675125.1 Spirillospora sp. NPDC049652
CCGGCGTCCATGAGGCGGCGCAGCTGGGTGGGGACGAGGGAGATGAGGGGGGCGTCGGTGGTGGCGATCTCGGCGGGGTCGAAGCGGGGGTGGATGCGGGGGGCGGTGCCGGTGAGCAGGGCGCGGACGAGGACCTGGATGCCGGCGATGTGGCTGGTGGGCAGGCAGCAGAGCCAGCGGTCGGTGGTGTCGGCGCCGATGCGGTGGCGGGTGGCGGTGGCGGAGGCGCGGAGGGCGCGGGCGGAGAGTTCGACGAATTTGGGGGTGCCGGTGGAGCCGGAGGTGGCGATGAGGACGGCGGTGTCGGGGTGGACAGGGGTGGGTGGGGGGCCGTTGCGGGGGTGGTGGGGGGTGGTGCCGTGGGGGGTTTCGACGGCGTGGGGGGCGAGGGCGTCGAGGGTGGCCTGGAGGGCGGGGGCTGGGGTGTCGGGGGAGAGGGGGCAGATCGCGGGTCCGGTGCCGTCGAGGGCGGCGTGGAGGGCTTGGAGCAGGCGGGGTCCGGGTGGCAGGACGAGGGCGTGCAGGCGGCGATCTTCCATGGCGGGCCCAGTTTAGGCGACCCTGTTGAACGCGTTCACATCGGCGGGGCGGTTGAATGGGGGTCCCGTCGGCCGGTGGCGGCCGTGCCGGGTGACCGGGATCGGATCGAGTGAAGAGGGGCCCATGGTTTCGGAGCTGTTCGACGCGTCGGCGTGGAAGGAAGTGGAGGGGTTCGGGTTCACCGACATCACCTACCACCGGGCGGTGGATCAGGGGACGGTGCGGATCGCGTTCGACCGTCCGGAGGTGCGCAACGCGTTCCGGCCGCACACGGTGGACGAGCTGTACCGGGCTCTTGATCATGCGCGGATGTCGTCGGACGTGGGGTGTGTGCTGCTGACGGGGAACGGGCCGTCGCCGAAGGACGGCGGGTGGGCGTTCTGTTCGGGCGGTGACCAGCGGATCCGGGGCAAGGACGGCTACCGGTACGCCGAGGGGGAGACGTCGGCGACGATCGATCCGGCGCGGGCGGGCCGGCTGCACATCCTGGAGGTGCAGCGGCTGATCCGGTTCATGGGGAAGGTCGTGATCTGCGTGGTGCCGGGGTGGGCGGCGGGGGGCGGGCACAGCCTGCACGTGGTGTCGGACCTGACGCTGGCGAGCCGGGAGCACGCGCGGTTCAAGCAGACCGACGCGGATGTGGCGAGTTTCGACGGCGGGTACGGGTCGGCGTATCTGGCGCGGCAGGTGGGGCAGAAGTTCGCGCGGGAGATCTTCTTCCTGGGGGACACGTATTCGGCGGAGGACGCGCACCGGATGGGGATGGTGAACGCGGTCGTTCCGCACGCGGACCTGGAGAAGGTGGCGCTGGAGTGGGGCGCGAAGATCAACGGGAAGTCGCCGACGGCGCAGCGGATGCTGAAGTTCGCGTTCAACGCGGTGGACGACGGCATGGTGGGGCAGCAGGTGTTCGCGGGTGAGGCGACGCGGCTGGCGTACGGGACCGATGAGGCGGCCGAGGGGCGGGACTCGTTCCTGGAGAAGCGTGACCCCGATTGGTCGCGTTTCCCGTGGTACTACTAATTGTTCTGTTCTGAGTGACGGTCCCGGCGGCGGTCCGGGCGAGGTCCTGGGGCGTGGGCCCGGGCGCGGGTCCGCGCCGGGGGCCTGGGCGCCGGCCGGGTACGACGGTCTTGCATGACGGCAGGGGGTCAGCGGGTGCGGGTCTTCTCCATCGCGATGCGCACGCGGTTCCGCGGTGTCACGCGGCGGGAGGGTGTGCTGCTGCGGGGGCCGGCGGGCTGGGGGGAGTTCTCCCCGTTCGCCGAGTACGGTCCGGCGGAGGCGGCCCGCTGGCTGGCGGCCGCGCGGGAGGCGGCGTTCGAGGGCTGGCCGGTGGCGGTGCGGGACCGGGTGCCGGTGAACGTGACGGTTCCGGCGGTGGATCCGGAGCGGGCGTTCGCGATGGTGCGGTCGTCGGGGTGCCGGACGGCGAAGGTGAAGGTCGCCGAGCGGGGCCAGGACGACGGGGACGACATGGCCCGGGTGGAGGCGGTGCGGGACGCGCTGGGTCCGGACGGCCGGGTGCGGGTGGATGTGAACGGCGGCTGGGACGTGGAGCGCGCGGTGCGGATGACGCGGGCTTTGGACCGGTTCGATCTGGAGTATGTGGAGCAGCCGTGCGCGTCGCTGGAGGAGCTGGCGGCGGTGCGGTTGCGGGTGGATGTGCCGGTGGCGGCGGACGAGTCGATCCGGCGGGCGGAGGATCCGCTGCGGGTGCGGGCGGCGGGCGCGGCCGATGTGGCGGTGTTGAAGGTGCAGCCGCTGGGCGGGGTGCGTGCGGCGCTGCGGGTGGCCGAGGCGACGGGGCTGCCGGTGGTGGTGTCGTCGGCGGTGGAGTCGTCGGTCGGGTTGGCGGCGGGGTTGGCGCTGGCGGCGGCGTTGCCGGAGTTGCCGTTCGCGTGTGGGCTGGGGACGTTGTCGTTGCTGGCCGGTGATGTGGTGGACGATCCGTTGGCGCCGGTGGGCGGGGAGATCGCGGTGCGTCGTCCGGTGGTGGACGAGGCGGCGCTGGCGGCGGTGGAGGCCGGGCCGGAGGTCGCGGCGGCGTGGCTGGCGCGGCTGGGTGAGGCGGAGAAGGTGTTGGCGGCGGCCGGGGACGGCGCGTCGGGGTATCTGGGTTCGCTGCCGGTGTCGGCGGCGGCGTCCGCCGGGGCCGGGGAGGCTGGGGAGGCCGCCGGTGAGGCGGCGCGGGAAGGGGACGTCCGATGAATCCGGCCACGGCGCTGGCGACGGTGCTGGTCGATGAGCTGCTGCGGTGCGGGATGACCGACGTGGTGCTGGCGCCGGGGTCGCGGTCGGCTCCGCTGGCGCTGGCGTTGCACGCCGCGGAGGTGGAGGGCCGGGTCCGGCTGCACGTGCGGATCGATGAGCGGTCGGCGTCGTTCCTGGGGCTCGGGCTGGCCAAGCGGTCGGGGCGTCCGGTGGCGCTGGTGTGCACGTCGGGGACGGCGGCGGCGAACTTCCATCCGGCGGTGGTGGAGGCGCACGAGTCGGGGGTGCCGCTGGTGGTGCTGACCGCCGACCGGCCGCCGGAGCTGCGGGACACGGGTGCGAACCAGACGATCGACCAGGTGAAGCTGTACGGGACGGCGGCGCGGTGGTCGACCGAGGTGGGGGTGCCGGAGAACCGTCCGGGGATGGTGGCGTACTGGCGGTCGCTGGTGTCGCGGGCGTGGGGGGTGGCGCAGGCGCCGGTGCCGGGGCCGGTGCATCTGAACGTGGCGTTCCGGGAGCCGCTGATCCCCGACGGGGACGGGTCGTGGTGCGAGCCGCTGGACGGTGACGCGACCGGGGCGTGGACGAAGGTGCGGGCGGCGACGCCGGGGTCGGTGCTGCATGTGCCGCCGACGCGGCGGGGCGTGCTGGTCGTGGGGGACGGCGCGGCGAACGTCAAGCGGTATGTGGCGGCGGCGTCGATGGCGGGCTGGCCGGTGCTGTCGGAGCCGAACGGGAACGCCCGGTACGGCGATCACGCGTTGACGTCGCACCATTTCCTGCTGGGGGTGCCGGAGTTCGTGGAGCGGCACCGTCCGGAGGTGGTGGTGACGCTGGGCAAGCCGGGGCTGTCGCGTCCGCTGCTGGCGATGCTGCGGCGTGCGGAGGAGCACATCGTGCTGGCGCCGGACCTGTCGCGGTGGCCGGATCCGGTGCGGTCGGCGACGCAGGTGGCGCAGGACGTGGAGATCCCGGTGGTGTCGGGGGACGACGCGTGGCTGAAGTCGTGGCGGACGGCGGACCAGGTCGCGGCGGCGGCGGTGGACCGGGTGCTGGACGGGGTGCCGGAGGTGACCGAGCCGCGGCTGGCGCGGGACCTGGTGGCGGGGCTGCCGGGCGGGTCGCTGCTGTTCAGCGCGGCGTCGATGCCGATCCGGGACCTGGACCAGGTGATGCGGCCGCGGCGGGGGATCCGGATCATGGCGAGCCGGGGCGCGGCGGGGATCGACGGGCTGGTGTCGACGGCGATGGGCGCGGCGCTGGCGCATTCGGGCCGGTCGTACGCGCTGCTGGGTGATCTGGCGTTCCTGCACGACCAGAACGGGCTGGTGCTGGGGCCGCGGGAGCGGCGGCCGGACCTGGCGATCGTGGTGGTGAACAACCGGGGCGGGGGGATCTTCTCGCTGCTGCCGCAGGCGGCGCTGCGGGACCCGTTCGAGCGGGTGTTCGGGACGCCGCAGGATGTGGACCTGGAGGGGCTGGTGCGGGCGCACGGCGTGCCGTACCGGCGGCTGGAGGCGGCGGCGGACCTGCCGAAGGTGATCGCGGGTGAGGGTCTGCGGGTGGTGGAGGCCCGGACGGACCGGGAGG